>JAWOGV010000146.1:0-3690 GCA_046496605.1 Acidimicrobiia bacterium
GAGATCCTGTGCGAGATCGACGCGGACTTCTCCCACGATCCGGAGGACCTCCCGAGGCTCGTCGAAGCCGTGAGGAACGGCGCAGACCTTGCGATTGGGTCCCGCTATGTCGATGGTGGCGGAACCGAGGGATGGCCGTGGCATCGTGTCGCCATCTCACGCGGAGGAAACATCTACGCCGCCGTCATGCTCGGCCTGTCGGTCAAGGACGCAACCGCAGGCTTTCGCGCCTTCAGGGACACGACACTGCGCAAGATCGACCCGACGAGTTGCGAGGCCTCCGGATACGGGTTCCAGGTCGAGATGGCGTGGCGAACCGAGCAGGCCGGCCTGTGCATCGTCGAGGTTCCCATCACCTTCCGTGAGCGTGTGCGCGGGGAATCCAAGATGAACATGGCCATCGCCGCCGAGGCGATGGGGCTCGTCACCAAGTGGGGGATCGGCAGGTTCCGCGGAGGTCGCAGGACCCCAGCGGCCTGAGCCCTTACTACGCTCCGAGCCATGGAGCTGACCGTTCGGAGGGCGACCAACGCCGACGTCCCCCACCTCGTGGCGCTGTACAAGGACCTCGAGCTCGAGCAGACGGTGAGGAAGCCGGTGTGGGCGCTGACCGACGGCCTCGACGAGCGCGTCGACCTCGGCCTCTTCCATGCCATGCGTGCCGACGATTCCTTGCTGTTCGTCGGTGAGATCGACGGTGCGACCGTTGGGTTCATCTGGGCGACGATCGAACCGATGCTCGATCGTGCGGCTGGTCAGCGAATCGGGCGTATCCGGCTCATCTACACGGAGCCCGAGGCCCGCGGTGTCGGTATCGGCCATGTGATGCTCGAGACCGTCCTCGACGAACTGCGAAGCATCGGAATCCGCTTCTTCGACGCCCCCGTCGGCCCTGGCCAGCGTGCGACGAAGAACTTCTTCGAAGCGCACGGCTTCGCTGCGCGGTCCATCATCATGCATCGCGCCGAGGACCGGCCCCATGACTGATCCCTGGGCATCCGCCGCCGTCGATCTGACGGTGTCGCTCATCGCGAACGCGTGTGTCAACACGGGTCAACCCGACTCCGGGAACGAGATCGCCTCGGTTCGTACGATTCAGGAGTTCCTGGGCGAGGATGGCATGGTCATCGAGCCGCATCCCGGTCGTGCATCGGTGGTCTACCGCGTTCGGGGCACAGATCCCGGGGCACCACGACTCCTGCTGATCCCCCATCTCGACGTCGTCCCTGCAAACCCCGAGGAGTGGACGCACCCACCCTTCGAAGGTGTACGGGCAGATGGCATGGTCTGGGGGAGGGGCGCCGTGGACATGCTCAACGTGACGGCCTCGATGGTCTGCGTCTACCGGGCGCTGCGCGACGGTCACCTCCCTGCGCCGCTCGGCGACATCATCCTCGCCGCCGTTGCCGACGAGGAGGCAGGCGGCGTCTACGGAGCACAGCACCTGGTCGAGGAGCACTGGGATCGGATCGCCTGTGACTTCGTGCTCACCGAGGTCGCGTGTCCGACCCTGCCAGGGACATCGGCGCCCTCATTGCCTGTCACGGTCGCCGAGAAGGGGCCTGCATGGCGTTCATTCACGGCGAGGGGCGTCGCGGGCCACGGCAGCCAGCCGTATGGCAGGGACAATGCAGTCCTGAACCTCGCAACGGCATTCGCCAGGATCGGGGAAGCCGACCAGCCGATCGCGATCACCGACGAATGGCTCGCGTTCGTGCCGTACCTGCCGGTCACCGCCGACCTCAGGGATCGGCTCTCGAACGCCGATACGGTCGATGACGCGATCGCCGAGATCGCGTCATCGGATCCCACCCTGGCCCGCTGGGTGCATGCCTGCACGCATCTGACCTTCTCGCCGAACGTGCTGGTCGGCGGATCCAAGGCGAACGTCGTCCCGAGTTCGGCAGTGGGAGACGTCGACGTGCGCCTGCTGCCCGGTCAGGACCACATCGACGTCGACGACCACTTCCGCAAGGTCCTCGGACCCGCCCTCTATGACGACATGATCATCGAGCCCGTCCTCGAGATGGCGGCGAACGCATCCCCGACTGCCGGACCGCTCTGGGAAGCGATCGGGGATGCGGCCGAGGTCCACCTGGGTTCGCGGTCGCTCGCCCCGACGATGACCCCCGTCACGACCGATGCGCGCTTCTTCCGCGCGCGGGGTGTTCCCTCCTACGGTGTGGGACTCTTCGACGACACGATGACCCTCGCCCAGATGCTCGGCATGTTCCACGGAGCGGACGAGCGGGTCTCCGAGGAGTCGATCCTGAGAACCGCGGGGTTCCTGGGTGACGTCGTGTCCGCCCTCTCCGCGCGGTTGGCGGAATGACCAGGCCGCCCCGTCCCGCGGGCACCGTCGTGTTCGATCTCGATGGGGTCCTCTACATCGACTCCGAGGGAGTACCCGGTGCCCGTGACGCTCTCGAGGCGTGCATGGACGCAGGCTGGCGACCCCTCTACGCAACGAACAACTCGACGAAGACCGCCGCCATCGTCGTGCGGCACATCGAGGAACGAACCGGCTTCCGTGCCGATCCCCGCGGGGCGGTCACATCGGCGATGTCCGCTGCCCGCCATGTCGCGTCAATCGGCCGCGATGCCCTCATCGTGGGGTCCGACGCCATCGGGGATGAGCTTGTCGCCAGGGGTGTTCGCGTCGTCGATCACAACTCGCCCCGAGCAGGGCGACCTGACGCGGTCGTCGTCGGACTCGATAGGGCGATCTCGTACGAGCGAATCGATCGGGCAGCGCGTGCGATCAGAGCGGGCAGCGCGTTCATCGCCACCAATATCGACACGACCTATCCGACACCCACGGGCCTGGCACCCGGAGCAGGAACCATCGTCGCCGCCATCGCGGCCGCATCGGGCGTCGAGCCGATCGACTGTGGGAAGCCGACGGAGCACTTCGGGTCGCTCATCGTCGACATGATCGGACCCGGACCGGTCGTCATGGTCGGTGACCGTCCCGAGACCGATATCGCCCTTGGCATCGCGTACGGATGGACGACCGTTCTGGTCCTCACCGGCGTCACCTCGTCCGTCGAGGGCATACCAGGGTCATACACACCGGACCACGTGATCGCTTCGGTCGCGGACCTTCCCGCACTTCTCGCGAGCATCGGGGGATAATGGACCATGGACACCCCACACACCGACCCGCGCGCCGGACTCGACGACATCCAGCACGAGCTCGAGGGCATCGACCCCGCAGATGCACCCGATGTCGCGGAGCGACTCGCGTCGGAGCTTGCCGACCTCCTCGAGGAGACCGGACCCGATCGGCGGGAGGATCGCACCTGACGCGTCGCAGGCTCGACGTCGAGCTCGTGAGAAGGAACCTCGTCTCGAGCAGGGTCGAGGCACAGCGAGCGATCGACGCCGGGCTCGTCCGGATCGGAGGCATCACGACACCCAAGCCCTCAACACTCGTTTCACCCGACGACCCTGTGCACCTCGAGGCGTCACCGGAGCCGTTCGTGAGCAGGGGAGGCCGAAAGCTCGACGGTGCGCTCACAGCCTGGGATCTCGATATCGAAGGCTGGCGGGCGGTCGACGTCGGCGCGTCAACGGGGGGTTTCACCGACTGCCTGCTCCAGCGCGGCGTTGACCACGTCGTAGCGGTCGACGTCGGCTACGGCCAGATCCCCAGCCGACTCAGAAGCGACCCTCGGGTGACGGTGATCG
>JAWOGV010000177.1:0-2545 GCA_046496605.1 Acidimicrobiia bacterium
AAGGCCCCGGCCTCGATGAACTTCTTCGCGTTGTCCCATGCGCCGCCGGCGTTCGCCATGTAGATGGCGAGCAGGAAGCCGGAGATGAGCGCACCTGCGAGGAGGCCACCGAGCATCTCGACCGAGATGAACCCGACGACGAGCGGCAACGCGACGGCCGCGGTTCCGGGGATGATCATCTCCCTGAGCGAGGCCTTCGTCGAGATGTCCACGCACCGCGCATAGTCGGGTCGAACGCCCGGCAGGCCGTCACGCAACCCCGGGATGTCACGGAACTGCCGACGAACCTCCTCGATCATCTGGAACGCCGCACGGCCGACGGCCTGGATCGTCATGGCCGCGAACAGGTACGGGAACATGGCGCCGAGGAAGAGGCCGACGGCGACCTTGATGTCGAGCAGGTCGAGCGCGGCGATCTCGGCTGCCTGCGCGAACGAGAAGAACAGGGCAAGGGATGTCACCGCTGCCGACGCGATGGCGAAGCCCTTCGCAACGGCTGCCGTCGTGTTCCCGAGCGAGTCGAGCTGGTCGGTTGCCTCCCTGACCTCGTGGTCGAGACCCGCCATCTCCGCGATGCCGCCTGCGTTGTCGGCGATCGGGCCATACGCGTCGACGGATACCGTGATGCCGAGGGTCGCAAGCACGCCGATCGCGGCGATGGCGACGCCGTAGATCCCCCCACCCTCGATGGCGAGGTCACCGGACCAGAATGCCGCACCCATACCGAGTGCAACGACGATGACCGAGTATGCCGCCGAACGCTTTCCCTCGGAGATTCCTGCGAGGACGACCGTTGCGGGCCCGGTCTCGGCCTGTCGGGCGATCTCTTTGACCGTCTTGTAGTGGTCGGAGGTGTACCACTCGGAGATCTTGCCGACCATGAGGCCGACGCCGAGGCCGATGACCACGGATCCGAAGAGGCCCCATCCGTTGCTCTCGACGCCCGCGACGTCGTTGAACATGATCGGTGTCACGATCGCGACCCCGATCACCGTGAGGATCGCCGCTGACCATGTGCCGAGGTGGAGCGCCCGCGCGAGGTGGTCGCCCTGGGGGCGGACGAGGAACGAACCGAGGATCGATGCTCCCATACCGATCGAAGCGATCATGAGCGGGTAGAAGATCAGGTGCGGGAGGAATCCCTGGCCCGCGAAGACGATCGACGCGAACGCGATCGGGGCGATGAGCGAGCCCACGTACGACTCGAACAGGTCCGCTCCCATGCCGGCCACGTCACCGACGTTGTCCCCGACGTTGTCGGCGATCGTTGCGGGATTCCGGGGATCATCCTCGGGGATCCCCGCCTCGACCTTGCCGACGAGATCGGCACCGACGTCCGCAGCCTTCGTGTAGATGCCGCCGCCGACACGGGCGAAGAGCGCGATCGAGGAGCCGCCGAGGCCGATCGCGGTGACGATCTGCACCCAGTTCTCGTCCTCGAGGACCGTGTCGAAGAAGAACACACCGAGCCCGAACCCGAGGAGGCCGAGCCCTGCGACCGTGAATCCCATGACCGCGCCACCACGGAACGCGACGGGGAGCGCCTTCGCCGTGCCGCCCACCCTCGCAGCCTCCGTCGTCCGTGCGTTCGCCGCTGTTGCGATGCGCATGCCGATGAAGCCGGCGAGGCCAGACAGCATGGCACCGAAGACGTAGGCGACGGCACCCCACGGACGACCCCAGTCCAAGAACACGAGGATGAGCGTCGCCATCACCGCGACGAATACGCCGATCGCGAGGTATTCGCGCCGCAGGAAGGCCATCGAGCCTTCTCGGATCGCCCCCATCAACTCGACCATTCGATCGTTGCCGGGGGACGCTGCCATCACCAGACGGCCATAGATCACGGCGACGGCGAGGGCGGTGAGGCCCATGGCCATGGCGACATAGAGCCATACGTCAGGGTTCACGAACATCACTCCTGGGGTCTCGGGGAGGGCTGAAGTCGGCGGCAGTATAGGAGAAGCGGCGCAGGGACGGTGATCCGGTCATTCTCGACGAGAACGCCTCCGGGCGCCGAGGGCGAGGACGGAGCCGAGGATCAACAATCCACCAACACCGTACGATGCCCAGTCCGGTGACTCGGTCAGCGATCTGCCCGCCTCGACCGTCACGAGCGTCGTCACGTCGAGAAACGACTCCCCGGACCGCTGCGGATCGTGGAACCTCCAGATCCCCGTCGCTGCGACCGTGGGGCCGACCATCCGGTACCGCCCCGGTGGGTCGAGGTCGACGATGAGATCCGTGGGGATCCGCACGCCGATACCGATGTTCGAACCGGCGAGTCCACCGCCCTCACTGACGGGGCTTTGGGCATATGGGTCCTGATTGAGCTGGGTCCACGTCGTCCCGTCGCGCCTCGACCCGTAGTCGCCGACGAGCTCGCCCGTGACCGTGACCGTCTGCCCGTCAAAGGTTGCACCATTCTCGACGAGGACGGCAACGTCGACCTCGACCGCATGGGCGGCCGGAGCATGGACCATCACCGCCATGATGATGAGGATCCCGAGTCCGAGCCTCCTCATGACTTCCCCCTGACCAGGGC
>JAWOGV010000247.1:0-6244 GCA_046496605.1 Acidimicrobiia bacterium
GCCGGTCCGCACGGAAGTCCTCATCCCGGTAGCATCGTGCGACCTGGTAGTAGCGTTCGACGCCGGCGACCATCAGGAGCTGCTTGAACAGCTGTGGCGACTGGGGCAGGGCATAGAACGTTCCCTTGCGCAGACGCGACGGGACCAGCATGTCGCGAGCCCCCTCGGGAGTCGATGCGATGAGCGTCGGCGTCTCGACCTCGAGGAAGCCTTCGCGCTCCATGACGTCTCGCATCGCACGGATCGTGCGAGATCGTGCCCTGAGGTTGTCCGCCATCCTCGTGCGTCGCATGTCGAGGTACCGGTACTGGAGTCGTTTCGACTCGTCGACGTCGGATCGGTCATCCAGCTGGAACGGGAGCGCAGCCGACGGGCTGAGCACCGTGATCGCGGATGCCACCACCTCGACCGCACCGGTCGGCAGATCCGGGTTCGTCGTCCCTTCGGGCCGCGGTCTGACCGCGCCCTCTACCTGCACGCAGTACTCGAGGCGAAGGCCGTGGAGGACATCGTCGGGTGCCGGACGATCCTCGGGGTTCACCACCACCTGGACGATCCCGGATGCGTCGCGCAGGTCGACGAAGATGACGCCGCCGTGGTCGCGTCGGCGTGCGACCCACCCTGCGAGCACGACCGACGACCCGGAATCGGTGGCCCGGAGTTCGCCGGCTCCGATGGTCTTCATCAGGCCCGTAGCCATCGTTGGATCTCCTTCACATCGATCAGTTCCTGTTCGCCACTCGCGAGGCGCTTCATGGTTACCTTGCCCTCTGCCCACTCAGCTCCCACGACGACGACGGCAGCTGCCAGTGCCCTGTCCGCTTCCTTGAACTGCACCTTGAGCGGCTTCTGGCGGTCTGTCATGTCGACTCGGAGTCCGATTCCGCGGAGCTCCGACGTCAACGTTCGCGCCGTCGTGCGGTGCTCGTCGGTGGCTGAGACGACGAACAGGTCGAGGAGGTTCGTCGGCGCGAACGGCGGTGAGGCGAGCCGAATCCGGTCGATGCCCATGGCGAGCCCGACTCCGGGTGTGTGCTTGCCGCCGAGGACCTCGAAGAGGCCGTCATACCTCCCACCGCCACCGACGCTGCTCTGCGCGGCGTCGTATGAGAGCGGCACGTACTCCCACACGGTTCGGTTGTAGTAGTCGAGCCCCCTGACAAGCCTCGAGTCGATGGTGTGGGGGATGCCGATGTCGTCGAGGCCGGAGACGACGGCATCGAAGTGCTCGGCCGCATCGGAGCCGAGATGGTCCAGGGGAACGGGAGCGTCGGCCACGACCTCCCTGTCGGCCTTCGAGTCGAGGACGCGCATCGGGTTGGTGCCGATCCGACGCTGCGCATCCTCGGACAGTCGCTCCCGCCTCGCTTCGAGGAACTCCTGGATCACGGCGCGGTAGTGTGCCCGGTCGTCGGGGTCCCCGATCGAGTTGAGCCGCAGCTCCACCTGCTCGATGCCGAGGCGCTCGAGGTAGCGCCAACCGAACTCGATCACTTCGACGTCAGCCTCGGCTGAGCTCGAGCCGAGGTACTCGATTCCACCCTGGTAGAACTGCCGATTGCGCCCCTTCTGCGGCCTCTCGTATCGGAACATGGGGCCCCAATAGGAGCCCTTGAAACGCGTTGGGACGCCTCCCGCCTCGATCTGTGCCCGTACGACCGACGCCGTCGCCTCAGGCCGGAGCGTCATCGATCGGCCTCCCTTGTCGGTGAAGGTGTACATCTGCTTCTCGACGACCTCGGTGTCGCCGCCAACGCCGCGGGCGAAGACATCCGTCTCCTCGAACATCGGTGTCAGGGTCAATGGGTATCCGAAACGCTCGCACAGGTCGTCGAATGCCCGTTGCGCCTCGCGCCACCAATGCGAGTCGGGTGGCAGGACGTCGTCGATTCCCTTCGGGGCGCGGAATGTGGTCACAGGAGCTCCTGGAGGAAGGGGTTGTGGCGGCGCTCGGCTGCAAGGGTAGTGGAAGGCCCGTGACCGGGATGCACGACGGTGTCCACGGGAAGGGGCAGTATCTGTCTCGCCATCGAGTCCATCAACTGCGGGTATGAGCCGCCCGGCAGATCCGTTCGGCCGATGGACCCTGCGAAGAGGTGGTCACCGGAGAACAGGACGCCCTCCGAGGCCAGGAGGAAACAGCAGTGGCCCGGTGTGTGACCCGGCGTGTACACGACGCGCAGCTCCAATCCGGCGACCTCGACGACGGCATCGGCCACGAGGTCGACGAACCCGGTCGCGACGACGCCCTCCGTCGGATCGGCGAGGGATACACCGAGCAGCGTGCGGAGCTGGTCGCCGGGGTGCCTGGCCATGTCGACGTCTGCGGGATGGAGGAAGGCACGAACCGTCGGCGAGGCGAGGTGGTCGACACCGCCTGCGTGATCGACGTGGCCGTGGGTGATCATCACGGCGACGGGTGTGAGGTCATGTCTGGCGAGGAGATCATCGATGCCGCGACCATCGGGAGGCGCGTCGATCACGACTGCGGGGCCTCCTCGCTCCGGTGCGACCACGTACGTGTTCGTCTGGAAGTACCACAGTGGCGCGGTGTCGAGCACGATCGGCATGTCCGGACGATAGGGATGCGTCGGTTCAGAGCACGAGACGGTAGGCGTCGTAGACACCGTCAACGACCCTCACGCCGCTGAGCAGGCCCTCGAGGGCGTCCCGGTCGGACAGCTCGATCTCGTACCGTAGGAGCGCGATCCGGTCGCGGCCCGTGACCGATGATGAGGCGTGGATGTTCGCGCCGTAGTCGGACAGGACGGCCGTCACGTCGCGTAGGAGCTTCGCACGGTCGAGGGCCTCGACCTGGATCCACACGTAGAAGGTGCCTGTCTGTTCCGCGGCCCAGGCGACATCGATCATCCGCTCCGTCTGCTGGGTGAGCGAGCCGATGTTCGCGCAGTCGGACCGGTGGACGGACACTCCGCGCCCGATCGTGACGAAGCCGACGATGTCATCCCCGGGGACGGGCCCGCAGCACTTCGCCATGCGCACGAGCATGTCCTCGAGCCCCTCGACGATCACATCACCTGCGACACGCGATCGGCGGCGATGCGGTACCGGCAGGCGCTCCGCCTTCACCGCCTCCGCGGTGTCCTCCGGGCGGAGTTGGCGTGCGACTCGCTGGGCGACCGTGTGGGCGCTCGTGCGGTTCTCCCCGACCGACGTGTAGAGCCCTTCGACGGAATCGAACCCGAACGCGCTCGCGACGGTCTCGAGCTCGTCCTCGATGCCCTTGAGCGGAAGGCCGTCGCGTCGCATCGCCTTGGCGACGGCGTCCTTGCCCTCCGAGAAGGCTCCCTCGCGACGTTCCCTCGAGAACCAGGCCCTGATCTTGGAGTTCGCCCTCGAGGACTTGACGAAGTCGAGCCAATCCCTGCTCGGATGCGCGTCCTGGGACTTCGATGTGATGATCGAGACGATGTCACCGGACTCGAGCTTCGTCGAAAGGGGTACGAGGCGACCGTTGACCTTCGCCCCGACGCATCGATGTCCGACGTCGGTGTGGATCCGGTACGCGAAGTCGACGGGTGTCGCTCCCCTGGGGAGGGTCTTGACGTCGCCCTTCGGCGTGAGGGCGAACACCTCGTCGTGATAGAGGTCGAGCTTGAGGTTCTCGAGGAACTCCGCAGGGTCCTCGGACTCGTCCTGCATGTCCCGGATCTCGTCGAGCCCGGGAAGGTGGCCGCCCGTGCCTCCGTCCTCCTTGTATCGCCAGTGCGCGGCGATACCGGTCTCGGCCCTCTCGTGCATGTCCTGGGTGCGAATCTGCACTTCGAGGGCCTTGCCATCAGGGCCGACGACGGTCGTGTGGAGGGACTGGTAGAAATTGAACTTCGGCATCGCGATGTAGTCCTTGAAGCGACCCTGGATGGGCGGCCACATCGTGTGAACGAGGCCGAGGACGCCGTAGCAGTCACGCACGCTGCCGACGATGATGCGGATGCCGATCAGATCATGGATGTCCTCGAAAGCGAGCCCTGACGTGATCATCTTGCGGTAGATCGAGTACAGGTGCTTCGGACGGCCTGTGACCTCCGCGTGAACACCGGAATCCGCGAGGACCTTCGACAGGTCCTCGATCACCCGCTCGATGTCGCTTGCCCTCTCCGGCGACCGCTTGAGCACTGCATCCTCTATCTCGGCCCTCGGACCGGGATAGAGGATGCCAGCACGTCTCTTCCATCTCATGCTTGATCTCCTGCATCCCGAGGCGATGCGCCAACGGTGCGTACACCTCGAGCGTCTCGGACGCGACCCGTCGTTGCTTCTCCTCGGGCAGCGGTCCGATCGTTCGGAGGTTGTGGGTGCGGTCGGCGAGCTTGATGACGAGGACCCTGATGTCCTTCGCCATCGCGACGGCCATCTTCCGGATCGTGGCAGCCTGGGCGAGCTCCCGTGACGAGAACTTGATCCGATCGAGCTTCGTGACACCGTCGATGAGCATCGCGACCTCTGGCCCGAAGTCGTTCGATGCATCATCCAGTGAGAACTCGGTGTCCTCGACGGTGTCGTGGAGCAGGGCTGCCACGAGCGTGGCCTGATCCATGCCGTAACCGGCGAGGATCTCGGCAACGGCGATCGGATGGACGATGTACGGGTCGCCGGTCGCCCGCTTCTGGCCCGCATGGAGGCCCTGCGCGACCGAGTACGCCCGTCTGAGCACCTCTGGCTCGCCGTCGGGATGGAAGGAGTGGAACTGCGCGACGAGGTCGTCCACCATCTCGTCCGGGCTTCGTCCCCGCACGGCGGGATCAGCGAAGCGGCGAGGTTCGTCACTGACGTCGACGACAGCCGAACGTGTCTCCATCCCGGGAGCTTACCGGCGCTTCCGCCGTTGCTTGGGTGCCCGGGCGGCGGCTGTGGATGCCTCGGCGATCGTCTGGGCGGTGGGATCCGGCACGACTTCGTCCTCGTGATCGTGATCGTCGGTCCTCGTGGCCCTTCGTCGCCTCCGCTCCCACTCTGGCTCGCTCTCCTTCGACCGGGCGAGCAGCGGAGCCGCGACGAAGATGGACGAGTACGTGCCGACGGCGATCCCGATGAACAAGGCGAGCGCGAACTGCTGGAGCGTCTCGGCGCCGATGGAGAGGAACCCGACCACGAGCAGCGAGCCGACAGGCAGTAGCGACGTCAGGGACGTGTTCACCGACCGCATCAACACCTCGTTCATCGACAGGTTCACGATCCCCGAGTACGTGACCTTGTTCGGTGCATCGTGGACATTCTCCGTCACCTTGTCGAAGACGACGACCGTGTCATAGAGCGAGTAGCCCATGATCGTCAGGACCGCGATGATGGTCGACGGCGTCACGGTGAATCCCACGAGCGCGTAGACCCCGGCAGCGATGAACAGGTCGTGGAAGAGCGCGGCCAGGGCGGCGAGCGCCATCTTCCACTCGAATCGCCACGCGATGAACGCCGACACGGCGACGAGGAAGATGACGAGGGCCTCGAGCGCGCGCCTCGTCACCTCGGCTCCGAAGGTCGGACCCACGGCCGAGACGTTGACCTCGCTCGTATCGGTGCCGGCTGCGGCGGCCACGGCTGCGGCAAGGGCATCCTGTGATTCAGGGTCGAGCGCCTCGGTCTGGACGTTGATGAAGCCTTCCCCCGTGATCTGGACCCGAGCCGATGCGTAGCCGACCTCGCGCAGATCGGCTCGAATGTCCTCGACCGTCGCGCCTGTGGTGTTCTCGACCGTCACGATCACTCCGCCCGTGAAGTCGATGCTCAGGTTGAACGGGCGAAAGAGGATCAGGAGAAGCGACGCGACGATGAGCGCACCCGACACGAGGAGTGTCCTGCGGGAGGCCTCGACGAAGTCGAAGGCCGTCTCACCCCGGTACATCCGCGTGAGGAGGCTCACGGTGCCACCTCCACGAGGTCGTCGGCGTGGACGAAGTCGCCGCTTCCCATGGCACCGCGGATCGAGAATGCCCCACCGTCACCGAGGGGTCCCCTGCCGAGGAGATACGTTGCGGGACGCGTGAAGAAGTACGCCACGAAGACGTCGATGACCGTCGCGATCCCCAGTGTGAGTGCGAAGCCCTTGACCTGGCCGATCGCAAGGACGTACAGGAGCACCGCCGCGAGCAGGGTCACGGTGTCGCCTTTGAGGATCGTCGAGAATGCGGACTCGAAGGCATGGCCGATCGCTCCGCGCAAGCCTCGACCGTGTCGGAACTCCTCCTTCGTGCGCTCGAAGTAGACGATGTAGGAGTCTGACGTGATT
>JAWOGV010000288.1:0-5196 GCA_046496605.1 Acidimicrobiia bacterium
AGGAGATCAGATTTGAGATCAAAGATCTTTTTGAGGGGGATGCTGCTGCAGGTACTAAAGTGATGATTATGCTCCCTTATAAGAAGATTTATGCTTAAATTATAGGCCGGTTAAAGGGTCAGTTATGAAAGGCATCACACTGTCAACCCCCAAAACAGCGAACTCCGGCCGGTATGATCGGGGTGAACGACAACCACACCGGGGAGCTCGGAAAGCCGGGCTGAGAGGGTGGCGCAAGCCACCGACCCGTTGAACCTGTCTGGGTAATGCCAGCGGAGGAAGCAGTGGAGATCCCCACCACATCCACCACTCGGGCACGGCGAGCCATCATCCTCGCGGGTGGTGCCATGCACGCTGCGCCTTCGGCCGATCCGAACGGTGCCATCGTCATCGCCGCGGACTCGGGGTACGACCACGCACGTGCCATGGGCCTCACCGTCGATGTGCTGGTGGGTGACATGGACTCGATCTCGGCTCCGGGACTCGAGCACGCAGCCGCCCACGACGTGGCCATCGAACGACATGACAGCTCCAAGGACGAGACCGACCTGGAACTCGCACTCGCCGTCGCCCGACGCCTCGGCGCAACCACGGTCGCGATCCACGGAGGCGAGGACGGGCGGATCGCGCACCTGCTCGGCATCGCACTCGGGCTCACGCACGCACGAATCGACGACCTGGACGTCGCGTGGCACACCCGCACCGGAGTGATCCGCGTGGCGACGCCGTCTCGCACGGTGCGAGTCGAAGGGACTGTCGGTGACATCGTTTCGCTGATACCAAGTGGAAACGTCGCCGGCGTGACGACGGAGGGCCTGCGCTGGCACCTCGCTGACGATGCCCTCGAGGCGGGCTCGACACGCGGCCTCAGCAACGAGATGACCACCCGGAGCGCCTCCGTGTCCGTCCGCTCCGGGAGGTTGCTCGTGATCGCCGAACGGGAGGAACGATGAAGCGTCACACACTCATCCTGATCGCCACCTTCGCCGTTGCAGCGGTGATCGGTGGCTGCTCTGGCGGATCCACAACCGATGAGGTGGTGCTCCTCACCCACGAGTCGTTCGCCCTGAGCGAGGGGACGCTCGAGGCATTCACCGAGGAGACCGGTGTGACCGTGACCGTGCGAGCCGCAGGCGACGCCGGATCCATGGTGAACCAGGCAATCCTCACCAAGGACAATCCGATCGCAGACGTGCTCTACGGAATCGACAACACGTTCATCTCCCGAGCGCTCGCGGAAGGCATCTTCCTCCCCCACGAGGCAGCTTCGATCGGAACCGTCCCTGAGGCGCTCCATGTCGAGGGCAATCCGGTGACGCCGATCGACTTCGGTGACGTCTGCGTGAACTACGACATCGCCGCACTCGTCGAGCGCGGGGTCGAGCCACCTTCGACCCTCGCCGACCTCACCGAACCTGTCTATCGCGACCTCCTCGTGGTGCAGAACCCCGCGACATCCTCGCCCGGCCTCGCCTTCCTGTTCGCGACGATCGCGGCGTTCCCCGAGGATGCCGCCTATGACTGGCGCGACTACTGGACGGACCTGTTCTCGAACGGGGTCGCCGTCGTGTCGGACTGGACACAGGCGTACAGCGTCGAGTTCACCAGGGCAGGTGGCGACCGGCCGCTGGTGGTGTCGTATGCCTCGTCTCCGCCGTTCGAGGTCCTCTACGGCGAGCTCACGGAGGCCCCGACGGGCGTGATGACCGATGGCTGCTTCCGACAGGTCGAGTACGCGGGTGTCCTCGCCGGAACAGCCAACGAGGACGCCGCTCGGCGTCTCGTCGACTTCCTCCTGAGCGTCCCTGTCCAGGAGGACATACCGCTCAACATGTTCGTGTACCCGGCGAACTCGCAGGCGGAGCTGCCAGCCATACTCACCGAGTTCTCCGTGCTCCCCGATGATCCGGCGAGCATCGACCCTGCACTGATCGAAGCGAACAGGGAACGATGGATCGAGGAATGGACGACGATCGCACGATCCTAGGTCGCTCGAGGCTCGGCGCCCTCCCGACCGCTGCGCTCATCGCCGTGCCCGTCGCGTTCCTCGGCTACTTCTTCGCGTACCCGCTGGTCGCCATCACCCTGCGGGGATTGAGCGTCGATGGCCGACTCGACATGTCCGTGGTCCTCGACGTCCTGAGCGATCCCACGCTGCAGGGTGTTGCGGTGTTCACCCTCTGGCAGGCGATCCTCTCCACAGTCATCACCCTGGGTCTCGGGCTGCCCGTTGCATGGGTGTTCGCCAGGTTCGACTTCCCCGGCAAACGGCTGCTCTCGGCGCTGACCCTCGTCCCGTTCGTCCTTCCGACCCTCGTTGTGGCGACCGCCTTCGTGAACCTGATCGGCCCGAGGAGCGTCGTCGGTGTCGACCTCACAGGAACGCTTGCGATCATCCTGATCGCCCACGCCTTCTACAACCTCGCCGTCGTCGTGCGCGGTGTGGGGTCGTTCTGGGCCAGTATCGACCCGCGACTCGAGGACGCCGCACGAACGCTCGGCGCAACGCCCTGGCAGGCGTTTCGCACGGTCACACTCCCCCTCCTCCTTCCTGCCATCGCCGCGACGAGTGCGCTCGTGTTCCTCTTCTCCTTCACGTCCTTCGGCGTCGTGCTCGTTCTCGGCGACCTCACCCACACGACGATCGAGGTCGAGATCTATCGGCAGGCAACGGCGTTCCTTCGCCTCGACGTCGCATCCACCCTGGCTGTGCTGCAGATCCTCGGCATTGCGGGCATCCTGATTGCGTATGCACGCATCGAGCGACGGACGGGAACGAGCTTCACCCAGCACTTCGCTGACGCGCCCGCACCCACGTCCCGTCGCCAGCGTCTGACGGTCGCAGCCATCCTCGGCGGAGCGCTGGCGTTCATCGGCGTGCCGCTCGCACTGCTCGTTGTGCGGTCGTTCCGTGTGCCCGATGGTGGTCTCGGGCTCACGAACTACCGAAACCTCGTCGACCTTCCCGCGACGAGCGCCGCCTTCGTGGACCCGAGCGAGGCGATCCTCAACTCGCTGGGATTCGCCTTCGCCGCCCTCATCATCGCGACGGGCATCGGGATCCTCGCAACCGCGAGCCTCACCTACGCCTCGCGGCGAGTGGCGCGCGCCTTCGACGTGTTCGTGATGCTTCCCCTCGGGACGTCAGCCGTGACGATCGGCTTCGGGTTCCTCGTTGCCCTTGACCGCCCTGTCGACATCAGGGCGTCGGTGATCCTGATCCCGATCGCACACGCGCTCGTGGGCATACCCTTCGTCGTGCGCTCCGCCGCACCGTCGCTTGCGAGCATCGGCCAGAACCTCCGCGACGCCGCAGCGACGCTGGGGGCGTCTCCCCTGCGGGTCTTCCTCACCATCGATGTCCGGATCATCAGGCGCGCCCTCCTCGTCGGAGCAGCCTTCGCATTCGCGATATCGATGGGCGAGTTCGGAGCGACATCCTTCATCGCGCGGCCGGCGACGCCGACCATACCGATCGCGATCTTCCGGTACCTCGGTCGGCCCGGTGAGGTGCCGTTCGGGGCGGCGCTCGCGATGAGCGTGCTCCTCATGGTCGTCACCGCTGCGGCGATCCTCGTGATCGAGCTCGGTGACAGGCGACGGGGATCCCGACGATGAGCATCGTCATGCATTCTGTCGGCGTGTCGATCGGCGGGACGAAGATCCTCGATGACATCGACCTGGTCGTGCACGACGCGGAACGGTTCGCCATCATGGGACCCTCGGGAGCCGGCAAGTCGACGATCCTCCGCGTCATCGCAGGTCTGATCCCACAGCACACGGGCACCGTGGCCATCCACGGTATCGACGTGACGGAGTTGCCTCCGCACAATCGGAACGTCGGCCTGATGTTCCAGGACTACGCCCTGTTTCCCCACCTGAGCGTGGGGGACAACGTCGCGTACGGCCTCCGCATGGGCGGCGTGGATGCCTCGACGAGGAGGGAACAGGCGAACGACCTCCTCGCCATCGTCGGGTTGACCGGCTACGCGTCGCGTGGCGTCGGTGCGCTCTCGGGCGGTGAGCAGCAGCGCGTCGCCCTCGCCCGCACCCTCGCGCCCCAGCCCACGGTCGTGCTCTTCGATGAGCCGCTCGGATCCCTCGATCAGGCGTTGAAGGACGATCTCCTCGTCGAGATGCGCGAGATCACCGCATCACTGGGCATCACATCGGTCTACGTGACGCACGACCGGCTCGAGGCGGAGGGCTTCGCCGATCGGCTCGCGATCATCGACGAAGGGAGGGTCATACGAACCGATACGCCCGAGGCGATCTGGCAGGCTCCGGGAACGGAGTTCGTGGCGAGGTTCATCGGGCATCGCAACATCGTGGACGCATGCATCCTCGGATCGGAAGGGCTCATCGTCGTCCCGGAGAACACGGTGACGCTCGATCCGGAAGGCACCATCGACGCGACCGTCTCGGCGTGCCTCTTCCGTGATGGCCGGTACCGGGTGAGCGCGACGACGATCGGGGGAACGCTCCATGCCGTGACCAGGGCCGCAGTGCCCGTGGGTCAGTCCGTTCGGATCGCGATCGACAGGTCCGGTGTGATCCCGTTAGTCGATGAGGTCTGAGGTCCGAACGACGCGCCCGAAGGAATCGGCGATCGTGAGCGCGCTATAGCGGGCGACCTCGCGGGCCCGATACACCTTCTTGGTCGGAGTGACGATGTCGAACGTGTGCGTCGCATCCTCGACGAACAGCATGTCGTATCCGAGATCCGAGGCCATTCGGGCAGTCGTCTCACAGCACATGTTCGTCTGGATGCCGCAGATCGCCACGCCGGCGATTGCGTGCTGCTTCAGCCAGGCATCGAGGTCCGGATCGCCGTAGAACGCCGAGTGGACGCTCTTGGTCACGAGGAGGTCGGGCGTGCCCGTGATGACGTCCTTGAACTCGTTGCCCTTCCCCCCTGTGGCGAGCGGCGACGAGGGCTTCGTCGAGTTGTGCTTGACGAACACGACGGGCCAATGCTGGTCACGCCATGCCTTGATGAGGTTGAAGATGTTCATCTCGCAGTCGGGATTGTTCCGCGGACCCCAGAAGGCACCGTCGTCGAATCCCTTCTGGACGTCAACGACGATCAGAGCAGTACTGCCATTCCAGTCAGCCACGTTCACCCCGTTCAGCTACATCGACCCACCGCGCTCCACTGGCTGCGATGAGACGGTCGAGCGCGACGGGATACACCGT
>JAWOGV010000290.1:0-7573 GCA_046496605.1 Acidimicrobiia bacterium
TTCACGGTTCCGTGGACGGCGAGGGACCCGATGTCGCCCCCGGGGAAGAACAGGGGATTGATGACGAAGCAGTCCGTCGACACTGCCATGCGACCGGCCACCACGTCGATCACGGCTCCGTCGTGGAGGGGGTCGAGCCAGTCGTTGCTGAATGTGGCGGCGAACATGTTCTCGATGAGCATCTGGGAGAGGCTTCCTCCGCCACCGTGTGCGAGCAGGACGTTCGGATAGTCGCTGATGGGAATGGGGCACGCCCCGAGGCCTGCGAGCTCGATCGTGTCGTCCGTCATCCGACCCTCCCGTATTGGAAGTAGGCGGCGCATGCACCCTCCGAGGACACCATCGGTGCTCCGAGGGGGTGCTCGGGCGTACAGGCGGTTCCGAAGGCGGGGCAGTCGTGGGGTTTGCGTAGCCCCCGCATGATCTCGCCCGCGATGCAGACCTCGTTCTCGGGAGGTGCGATCGCTTCGACGTCGAACCTCACGACGGCGTCGAACCGCGCGTACTCGGGACGGAGGCTCAAGCCGCTCATCGGGATGTTTCCGATCCCCCTCCACGGTCGGTCGACCGTCATGAAGACCTCCTGCAGCAGGGCCTGGGCGGGAGCGTTTCCCTCGAGGGTGACGGCCCGTGTGTACTGGTTCTCGACCCCGTGCCGCCCCTCCTCGAGTGCGCGGACCGCCATGTAGGTCCCCTGGAGGAGGTCGAGGGGTTCGAAGCCGGTGACGACGACCGGCGTCTCGTAGCGTTCAGCGATCGGTCCGTATTCCCAGTAGCCCATGACCGCGCACACGTGGCCCGCCGCGAGGAACGATTGGACGCGATTGTCGGGCGCACCGAGGATGGCCTCCATTGCGGGCGGCACGAGGACGTGGGAGCTGAGGATCGAGAAGTTGTCGAGTCCGAGCATGCTGGCCTGGCGAACCGCCATCGCGTTCGCGGGTGCGGTCGTCTCGAATCCAACGGCGAAGAACACGACCTCCCGGTCGGGGTTCGCCTGGGCGAGCCGAACGGCATCGAGGGGGGAGTACACCATGCGAACGTCCCCGCCTCGGGCCTTGATCGTGAGGAGGTCGGTATCGGATCCCGGCACCCGCATCATGTCCCCGAAGCTCGTGAAGATGACCTCGGGACGCTTCGCGATGGCGAGGGCCCTCTCGATCATCTCGAGCGGGGTGACGCACACCGGACAACCTGGTCCATGGACGAGCTCGATCTCGTCCGGCAGCATCTCATCGATGCCGAACTTGATGAACGTGTGGGTCTGGCCGCCGCAGATCTCCATGATCGTCCAGGGCCTGGTGACGATCGCTGCGATGGCGTCCAGATAGCGGCGAGCCTCGGTCTCGTCCCGATACTCGTCGACGTACTTCACGGACCCTCCGGCTGGGCGATCTCGAGCTCGGCGAGATCGTCCATGGCCTCGAGGTACTCGAACACCTGCCTCGCCTCGTCCTCGTCGACCTTCGAGATGGCGAATCCGACGTGAACGACGACGTAATCGCCGACGACGGCGTCAGGTACGCAGGACAGGCACACGTCCTTGCCGATGCCGCTGAAGCTGACCTTGCCCATCAGCAGGCCCGTGGTTTCGTGCTCCCAGATCCTCGTGATCTGGCCAGGGACTCCGAGGCACATGTGGTCTCCTCCGTGGCGTGTCGTTCAGTCTATTGCGGGTGGGGGGCTCGGCCGGTGCCGATCGACGCTGCGGCGAGACGCCGCGGCGACGGCGACCTGTCCGAGGCTGATACCACCGTCATTCGGGGGAACCCTGCGATGCATCAACACCTCGAATCCCGACCTCCGCAGGTGCAGCGCCGTCGATTCCGTGAGGAGGCGGTTCTGGAAGCAACCCCCGGTGAGTGCGACGACGGGATGGCCGACGAGCTGGGCGACCCCGGTGATGCCGTGCGCCAGCGCGGCGTGGAACCGTCCCGATATGCGGCCAGGTCCTGCGCCGGCGGTGAGGTCGTCGAGGATCGCCAGGATGGCCGGCCCCCAATCGAGGATCGCCCCGGCCTCCGTGGCAACGATCGGCATCGGATACGGCTCGCTCTCACCGGGATCTGCGACGTGCTCGAGGGCCATTGCGGCCTCCCCCTCGAACGAGCTTGACTCCATCAGGCCCACGATCGCCGCAACAGCATCGAAGAGCCTTCCCGCGCTGGTCGTCACCGGTGCCTGGAAGCCGGTCTCGAGCATCTTCGCGATGGTGCGGAGCTGGGCAGGATCGAACGAACCCACACCCGGCGTGCCAGCCGAGAGGGACATGCCGAGTTCGACGAGCACCGCGGCCGCGGATCGACGTGGCTCCCTCACCGCGGCGTCTCCCCCCGGGAGGCGGAAGGCCCTGAGGTGCGCGACCCGTTCGTAGCCGTGGGCGTCCCCGAGGAGGAACTCCCCACCCCAGATCGTGCCGTCGGTGCCGTATCCCGTCCCATCCCACGTGACACCCAGGGCGGTGCCCGGGTGGCCGTTGTCAGCCAGGCACGACGCGAGATGAGCATGGTGGTGCTGTACCGCGATGGTCGGCACGGGCCCGAATGGCCGATCGGAGAGGGCGTGGATCGTGGAGCGGTAGTCAGGGTGGAGGTCGTGGGCGACCGCCTCCGGCCGTATGTCGTACATGCGGACGATGTCGTCGATCACCCTGGTGAAGGCCCGATTCGCCTCCTCGGTTTCGAGATCGCCGATGTGTTGGCTGACGAACACGTTCCGACCCACCGAGACCGCGATCGTGTTCTTGAGATGCGCACCCATCGCGACGATGGGAGGAATGTCGGATTCGAGGGCGATCGGCATCGGCGCGTATCCGCGTGCGCGCCTGAGGACCCGGCTGTGTCCGTCGACGGTCCACACGACGGAGTCGTCGACATGCCGTTCGATGGGCCGATCGTGGAGGAGGAAACCGTCCGCGAACGAGCCCAGTCGTGCGAGGGCCTCCTCGTCGTCGGTGGCGATCGGCTCGTCGCTGCGGTTGCCGGAGGTGGCGACGAGTGGTCCCCCGAAGGCGTCGATCAGCAGGTGGTGGAGCGGTGTCGTCGGCAACATGACACCCAGCGTGGGATTGGACGGAGCGACCCCTGCGACGATGGTGCTCTGCGATGCCCTGCGTGCGAGCACGATCGGGCTCTGTGGAGAGACGAGCGCCCGGTGGTCCTCGTGGTTGAGGACGACTACGGCATCTGCCTCCTCGGGCGTGCGCACCATCACGGCGAACGGCTTCGTGGGACGCTGCTTCGCCGTACGCAATCGCGTGACCGCCTCGGCATTCGAGGCGTCCACCATCAGCTGGTACCCGCCGATCCCCTTGACGGCGATCGTCCTGCCATCACCGAGCATCGCCACGGCGTGTTCGAGTGCAGCGCCACCGTTGGCAACGGTCCTCGAGCCGTCGATCGTCCACGAAAGGGTCGGACCGCAGTCCGGGCACGCGTTCGGCTGGGCGTGGAACCTGCGGTCGGCCGGATCCCCATACTCGCTCCGGCAGGGTTCGCACATGACGAACCCTGCCATCGTCGTGTTCGGACGGTCGTACGGGAGATCCTTGATGATCGAGAACCGCGGACCGCAGTTGGTACAGTTCGTGAACGGGTATCCCCATCGACGGTCGTCCTCGTCGAACACCTCGATGCGGCAGTCCTCGCAGGTTGCGAGGTCAGGGAGGATGACCGCCGTCTTCGCTCCACCGATGCCGCTGTGGCGGATCTCGAACGAGGCGAATCCGGCCTCTTCGGCGAATGCGACATCGGTCGTGTCGATGGAGGCAACAGCGGGGAGCTCACCCTCCAACCGCGTGACGAAGCTCTCGAGGGTCGACATGTCGCCGTCGACCTCGATGAAGACCCCCCTGGCGTCGTTGAGGACCCACCCACGGAGATCCATCTCCGTGGCGAGGCGATACACGAACGGGCGGAACCCGACTCCCTGAACTGCCCCGTGGATCTCGATGATCGCCCTGCGTGTCGCCACACGGGGATGGTAGGAGCGACGAGCGCGCCTCCCTTTCGACGATCGCGAGCGCTCGGGACCTGCGACTCTCGAGAGCATCCGGGGGTTTGATCCGAGATCCGGCGTCATGTACTCCGAATCACTGGTACGCTCATGACTGGCTGCTCCGGCGGCGACTCTCTCCTTCCCTCGTTCACAAGCCTGGTACGTAGCTGAGTTCATACCGGAACGCCGCTCAGGAGGGAAGCACGATGCTCCCCGCAAAGAAGGGTCAATCCCACATGAACATCTTCGTCGGCAACCTGCCGTTCACCGCAACCGAGGGCGACCTCAGGGCGATCTTCGCCGATTACGGTGACCTCGATTCGGTAGCTGTCATCACCGATCGCGACACCGGCCGCTCCCGCGGTTTCGGCTTCGTCGAGATCTCTGACGACACCAAGGCGCAGAAGGCCATCGACGACCTCGACGGCCACGAGATCAACGGCCGTCGTATCGCCGTCAACCAGGCGAAGCCACGCCGATAACGAT
The DNA here is from genome assembly GCA_046496605.1 of Acidimicrobiia bacterium. Classification (GTDB taxonomy): domain Bacteria; phylum Actinomycetota; class Acidimicrobiia; order Spongiisociales; family UBA5794; genus SZUA-442. The sequence goes on from JAWOGV010000290.1 coordinate 4,483, forward strand.
GACTACCGACCGACCCGAATTGCGCGATCACAGTGAGGACGGACCCACGGACGACTCCATGGAGCCGTGCCCGACGTGTGCCATGAAGGTTCGTCGGTCAGAGATGCAGGTCCATCTCGCCCACGCCCACAACGTGGGGCCGGCCAAGGCCGGAAAGGGCAAAGGGCCACGAGGTCGAGATCGTCGATCCGAACGATCCGACTGAGTCGAGTCACAACCGGATATCCGAGATCGCCGCTGTCATGAGACAGCGGCGATCTTCGCGCGTGCCACATTCGGGTACCGTGTCGGGCATGTTCGACCCCACATCCATCCGCAGCCGCTTTCCTGCACTGGCACGCCACGTCGATGGGCGCCCGGCCGCATACCTCGACGGACCCGGTGGTACGCAGGTCCCCGAGTCGGTCATCGAGGCAATGGCCGGCTTCCTCCGCCGGGGAGGGAGCAATCTCCACGGTCCGTTCGTGACGTCACACGAGACCGATGAGGCCCTCGAAGGGGCGAGGGCGGCTGTGGCGGACCTCTTCGGCGCCTCACCGACCGAGGTCGCGTTCGGGCAGAACATGACCTCGCTCACCTATGCGGTGTCGCGTGCCATCGCCCGTACGTGGGATCGAGGTGACAACATCGTGCTCACACGGCTCGACCACGACGCGAACGTGACCCCATGGGTCCAGGCTGCCAACGACGCAGGCGTCGAGGTCCGCTTCGCGGACTTCGACCCCGATCTCGGCTGCACACTCGACCTCGGGAGCATGGACGCTGCCCTCGATGGGCGTACCCGCCTGGTCGCCTTCAGCCATGCGTCCAATGCTGTGGGCACGATCACCCCGGTGAACGACATCATCGATCGGGCCCACTCCGTGGGAGCACTGACCTACGTGGATGCCGTGCACTTCGCCCCCCACGGGCGTATCGACGTGCGGGCGAGCGGAACGGACTTCCTCGTGGCATCCGCGTACAAGTGGTTCGGTCCGCACACCGGATGCCTCTACGGCAGGCAGGAGCTCCTCGAGTCCATCCAGCCCTACAAGCTCCGTCCCTCTCCGGATACGGCTCCTGACCGCTGGGAGACCGGGACACAGTCGTTCGAATCGCTCGTCGGGGTGTCCGCCGCCGTCGACTACGTGGCATCGCTCGGAGCCGGGACGACGAGGAGCGAGCGCCTCGATGATGCGTACCGTTCCATCCTCGAGCATGAGTCCGCGCTCTCCGATCGGTTCCTCGCCGGGCTCGCCGAGATGGACCATGTACGCCTGTTCGGCGTACCGGAGGCACATGGCAGGACTCCGACGTTCGCGATCGACGTCGAGGGCCGGTCACCGGCAGATGTTGCCACGAGCCTCGGAGCCGAGGGCTTGTTCGTGTGGGCGGGGGACTACTACGCCGTCGAGGTCATGGCCCGCCTCGATCGCAGCGAGCACGGCCTCGTGCGGATCGGATTCGTGCACTACACGACGCACGACGAGGTGGATCGAACCCTCGACGCCCTCGATCGGCTGACGTGACGGATCTGCTTCAGATCGCCAGCGTCCCCGCGAAGATCTGCCATGCGAGCGCCGACTTCGCAACGAGGCTCAGCAACACGTACGCGGACTCGCCGAACAGGTAGTTCCGCCACGGCCCGACCCTCCGGTACTGGAGCACCATGTTGACCGCGAAGGCGTTGAAGAACACGAACAGTGAGATGAAGATCCCGATCACGAATCCCGGTGGGGACGCGTCCATTCCCGGCGACACGAGGTACACCGCGATGGCGATCCAGGGGATCGCACCCGCGATGACCCCGAACCAGTAGGAGAGCCACTTCGGCCGTCCGGGTGACTCGTACACCTCCATCACCCATCCGAACAGGATCATCGCCGCATTGACCCCGGCAAGGGCGATGAGTGCTGCGACGTCGGAGATACCGGTGAGCATCGCGATCAGGACGATCATCAGGGAGGAGCTGAACGAGTACTCCACCCACCGGAAGATGTTCCGGTCATAGGTGAGGCCCCTGCGGTAGCGGGCGAAGGTCCCCGGTGCGGAGACGACGAAGTGTGCCACCGCCGACATGAACAGGAACGCAGCGACGGCCCATGCGATCCGTACCTCGAAGAGCTCCGTGAACACCTGATCGGACGCGCCGGGGGGTCCGTCGAGGAATGCCCCCGTCACGGGGAGTGCGAACTCGTTCGCCAGGAACAGGATGAGGAACCCCTGGAGGAGGTGCAGTCCTCCCATCGCAAGGTTGTAGCCACGGAGGCGTACCCAGCGGGACTCGGGTGTGTCGGCGATCTGGGCGTCGATCTGCTTCTCGAAGGCGGGTGAGGTACTCATGTGTCGAACGATAGCTCCCTGTGGAATGGCCGGATCGGCACGTGTCGGCTTGGTGACCTAACCGTCCGTGAGTTGGATCTCGAGCATCGTGGCGACACTGCGCAGCTCGTCGGTGAGGATGCGCGCCGCTTCTATGGAGTCCCCGGACTCCAGGATTCTCTGCTGGTCCAGCTCCTGGATGGGTGCGATCCTTGCGATCTCGTACAGTGCGACCAGTGGATCGTCCGACAGTTCAGGGCGTGCATCGCCGACGTCAGCCCCCAGCTCGCTCGCCAATGCCAGAACCTTGGTGAGTTCCCTCCTGCACTCCTCGATCGGCGATCCGAGCATGTCGGTGTTCGCCGGACTCGGCATGCGTTCGATGCGAGCCCGCGGATACGGGTCGTCCACGAGCCAGTCCACGACGCGAATCCTTTCCGTTCCGACCACCACGAGCATCACGCTCCCATCGTCGAGGGGGGCCGAAGCCACCGTCCTCACCATCGAGCCGATCCCGAAGTACTCGCCACCTCCCGCCTCTGCGACGCCCCGTTCAATGAGAACGATGCCGAACTCCCCGTCGCCTTCCTGGAGGTCGTCGAGGAGCGCGAGATACCGCGGCTCGAACAATCGGAGCGGAATGACGCTTCCCGGGTAGGCCACGAGGCCGAGCGGGAACATGGGCAGGGTTTCCATGGATCTCCTCGTACTCGATTCTACGGAGCGCCTCGACGATGGGGATGGCGCGTCGGAGCGCCCACTCGGCGTTCCTAAGGTTCGGTGATGACGC
>JAWOGV010000306.1:0-9522 GCA_046496605.1 Acidimicrobiia bacterium
CACCCCACGTCAGATGCGGTCTTCAACCACCCCGAGGATGTCGACCTCCCGCTCGATGGCCTTCCCCTCGAGGTCACGGCCGCGTTCGAGGCAGTCGGCGGCGGCGACGCTGTCCGTGAGACCCTGCGCGTTGATGCGGACGTTGAGGAACGCACCCGAGACTGCTGTGCGCGCACACAGCGCGGCGACGCCTGCATCGGACACGGACGCAGGGTTCCCGATCGCGGCCATCGCATGGATCACCTCCATCGCGGAGAGGCTGACCTCCATCACGCGGAGGGGGACCTCGGTCGCGCTCAGCGTGGCAGCCTGGATCGCCGCATCCCTGGCGGCCACGTCGGTGTCACTCCCCTTCGGCATGCCCATCGCGGCCATGACAGCGTTGAACGCCTCCGTGTCCGCATCGATGAGCGACACCAGCTCGTCCTGACAGGCCTTTCCCCTGTCTGCCCAGTCGGAGAACTCCTCCCAACGATCGTCCCAGCCCCGCTTGTGGGAGGACAGGTTCGCGACCATGACACCCAGGGCGGCCCCGAGCGCACCGACGGTCGCGGCCACCGATCCGCCTCCGGGTGCAGCGGATTCCGAGGCCGTCTCATCGACGAACCGCCTCACGGACGTGTCCACGAGCCGATCTGTGCGGTCGTCGATCGCGTACTCGATGATCTTCTGCTTCGGATCGAACAGGCCCAGGTCGTCGAGCCCGAGCGACTTCCGGGCGATCTTCACCAGCTCGGCATCCGAGACCCCCGTGGATCGATGCTGCTTGCGGAGGAAGTAGCGACCAGCCTCGAGAATCGCATCGAGGGGGATCACGCCCACGAGCTCGGACCCGGTCACGCGGACGCCACGCGCCTCGGCACGCGCACAGACCTCATCGAAGGCGGCGTGGACGGGCGTCGCTCCGATGTCGGTGAGGTTCATCGAGATCTGGGCGACGCCGTACTCCTCGATGAACCAGCCGATTGCCTTGACGTGCTGGAGGGATCCGGGGATCCACACCTGCTCGCCGTTCGCATCGTGCTCGACCTCACCGGTCAGCGGGTCACCGATGCGCTTGGGTCTCCCCCGCTCGCGGACGTCGAAGGCGATGGCGTTCGCGATCCGCGTCGATGTCGTGTTGAGGTTGATGTTGTATGCGACGAGGAATCCCCGCGCACCGACTGCCGTCGCACCGGAACGGGCGTTGAACGTCGCAGGGCCGAAGTCCGGAGCCCACTTCGCCTCCCCCAGGCGGGCTGGCAGGCCCTCGTACTCGCCGGCGCGCACGGTGGCGAGGTTCCTTCGTTCGGGAATGAGCGCAGCGTTCTCGTAGCAGTACACGGTCAGGCCCACCTCCTCGCCGAGGCGCCTGGCCAGTTCGTGGGCATGGGTGACGGTTTCGGCCATCGAGATGCCGGTAACCGGCACGAGCGGGCACACGTCCATCGCGCCGAACCGTGGGTGCTCACCGGTGTGGGTTCGCATGTCGATCATCTCGGCTGCCTTCGTAGCGGCCCGCACCGCCGCGTCGATCACGGCCCCGGGCGGGCCGACGAACGTCACGACGGTCCTGTTGGTCGCATGGCCGGGATCGACGTCGAGCAACCTGACATCCCCAGCGGAGGTGATCGCGGCCGATATCGCATCGATGACCACAGGGTCTCGGCCCTCACTGAAGTTCGGCACACAGGCGATCAGTTGCTGCACGGAGGTCCTTTCCAAAGCTCCGCTCCCACGATAGGGAAGCCGGACCCGTCACCGGAGTGACCCGATCCCCTCACCCGTCGATGGGAGGAAGGGCGCGTCGAACGTACCGGTCGAAGTGGGGGATGGCGAACTCGACCCAACCGTAGCGGGGGGCGTAGATGACGCCCTCGCCGATCAACCGATCGCGGAACGCAGCGACCTGGGGAGTGGATCGGCCAGCCGCGGCCGCCACGTCTCCCGACCGGTGCGGCCCCGAGCCGAGTGATGCAAGCGCCTGGACGTACGCGACCTCCGATGAGGGGATGCGGGCGATCCGTGCTGCGAAGAACGACGAGTCCAGGGCATGTTCCGCATTGGGGGCTGCACGGTCCACGTCGGCTGCGGATATGGGTGCATCGGTTGCGGCGTTCCACGTGTGATACGCCCATGTCTGGACGAAGAACGGGAAGCCGTCCGAGTGATCGACGATCTTCTCGGTGGCCTCGTCCGACCATGCGACGCCGATCTCCTCGGCAGGATCGACAATCGCCTGGACAACCTGGTTCGGTGTGAGGGGACCGAGATCGGCGACCGTGAACATCCGCTCGGCGTATGTCGCCGCCTTGGCGACGTCGCCGACCAGGTTCGGGAGCCCCGCGAGGAGGCAGTACAGCGGAAGGCCGTCCTGACCACACCGATGAACCCCCGCGAGAAGCCTGCGCAGGTCGTGGGAGTCGAGCATCTGTGCCTCGTCGAGCGCCATCATGAGCCCGAAGCCGCGGTCGGAGGCGACAGCGGCGACGTCGGCGACGACGTCGGCCAATGCGTCCCGATCAGGGTGTCCGACGTGGCGACCCACGGCGACACCGGTCCCGACGACGGTCAGCGACACCGACTCGATCGAGCGCAGGGCCCGACCGACCCTGGCGCCTCCTGCTTCCTCGACGATCCTGCGCGCCTGGCGGAGGACACTGCGAACGGTGTCCTCGCCGCCGAGCGCTTCGACCCTGATGACCCGATAACCGAGGCGTTCGGCGACGGAGGCGAGCTTGCCGAGCAGGACCGTCTTTCCGACGCCGCGCAGACCGGTCACGAGGAGGTGCTGGCTCGTACGCGCGGACGTCAGGCGCCGGAGGGCGACCTCGGCATCCTCGATGACGCGGTCCCTCCCGACGAGGGCGGGAGGCGGGGTGCCTGCGCCCGGTGCATACGGGTTGGCAACGGGGTCATAGAGTTCAACTGACATTCCGCTACTTTAGCAGTAGCTGACAAACCGATGCAAAGTTTGGTGATGCCGTACCGAGCATCGAAGTGCGCCTCCGCCGACGATCACGCCGACGGTGCGTCGACCCGCTCGTTGAACGCCTCGATCATCTCGTCGATCGGATCGGCCATCGCCTGGATGCTCGTCCAGTAATCGGGGTCGTACCACTGGGCCTGGATCTCTTCGTAGGTCTTGCCCTGCTGCTCCACCCACGTGTAGTACTTCAGGTTGTGGATCCGCTTGCGGTCGTAGTAGCCGAGCTCCTGCACGTGGGCGATGCTCTGCCCCATCAGGTACTGGTGATACGCACCCGCCGCATCGAGGGACGTGAACTCGCCACGCTCCTCGTTGAGCTCGATGAGGCGTGACCCGTACATCTCCATCGAATCGGTGGCGACGGTCATCACGACGTCGTGCGAGCCGAGCTCGTAGTACTTCGCGAACTTGACCGCCATCAACATGTTCGCGACACAGGAGATCCCGAGCAGCGGGAGCTTCTCGAGGAACTCGGACGCCACGCCCTGGTCCGCGAGGTACTCCAGGCCCGCAGGCTCGTTGAACAGCCGAATGAGGCTGATCGATGCCTCGTCGTCGATCCCGATCACCATGTCGGTGTTGGCCACGTTGTGGATCCACGGGATGTGCTTGTCCCCTATCCCCTCGATCCGATGCTCACCAAACCCGTTGAAGAGCATCGTCGGGCACTCCGTGGCCTCACCCGCAGCGATCCTGGAGGTCGGGTAGACCTGCTTGAGGTAGTCGCCCGAACCGATCGTGCCCGCCGACCCCGTGGCGAGGGTCACCCCGGCGAACCGGTCGTTCGGCCCCATCACCTCGTCCAGGACCTCGACCATCGCAGGTCCCGTGACCGCATAGTGCCAGAGGTAGTTCCCGAACTCGTCGAACTGGTTGAAGATGACGAGATCCTCGCCCGAGCCCCGCAGCTCATTGCACTTGTCGAAGATCTCCTTGACGTTCGACTCGCTCCCGGGCGTCTTGATGATCTCGCCTGCCACGCTCTCGAGCCATCGGAAGCGCTCTGCGCTCATGCCCTCGGGGAGTATGGCGACCGACTCACAACCGAGCAGGTGCGAGTCGTAGGCGCCGCCGCGGCAGTAGTTGCCCGTCGAGGGCCACACCGCCTTCTGGGTCGCAGGGTCGAACTGGCCCGTCACGAGCCTCGGTGCGAGGCAGCCGAACGCCGCGCCGACCTTGTGGGCCCCCGTCGGGAACCACTTGCCCTCCAACATGACGATGCGTGCATCGACGCCGCTGATCTCCGAGGGGATCTCGAGGTAGTTGACGCCACCGAAGCCACCACCGGACGGGGTCGGCTCGTTGTGCCACGTGATCCGGTAGAGGTTGAGGGGGTCGAGGTCCCACAGGCCGATCGTCCGAAGGCGTTCGGTGACGTCCGCCGGGATCAGTCGAGGATCACGCATCTGTGCGAAGGTCGGGATCTTGAATCGGCGGTCCCTCGCCTGGGCGACGGCGGACGCCAGCACCTGCTCGTTGACGGTGAGGTCGATCATGGACGACGGTCCTTTCGGTCGTTGAGTGCAGCTTCGAGTGCGCCGAGATCGGGGTCGAGGCGCATGGGTTCCGTTCCGAAGGCCGCGACGGCCTTCATGACCGATGCGACGTCCTTGAGCCCGCTCCCGGTGGCGAGGACCACGACGTCGTCGTCCGGCCCGACGAATCCGCGGTCGCGTGCCGCGATGAGGCCCGCGTGGGCGGCGGCGCCTGCAGGTTCGGCGAACACGCCCGAGCCCCTGGCGAGGAGGGGGATCGCGGCGAGGATCTCGTCGTCGGAGACTCGCACGTAGGCGCCGCCCGTCTCCGTGACCGCGGCCATGGCCTTGATGCGATCACGGGGAAGGTCGGCGCTGATCGAATCCGCGACGGTGTGGGCGGAGATCGGCGGCTTCGTCAGTACGTCCTCCCCGGTCTCGAACGCCTGGACGAGGTAGTCGCTGCCCGCCGACTGGACGCCGTAGATGCGTGGCGTGTGGTCGATCCATCCGAGGGCGAGCGCGTCCTTCATGGCCTTGTGGACGCCGCCGATGATCGACCCGTCGCCCACGCTCACGAAGATCGCGTCGGGTGGCCGCCAATCGAGATCCTCGAGGATCTCGAGGCCCGCCGTCTTCTTGCCCTCGGTCATGAACGGGTTGTACCCCGTGTTGCGGTTGTACCAGCCGAACTTCGCAGCCGCCTGCATGCAGAGGTCGAAGGCGTCCCCGTAGGTGCCGTTCACGAGTGCGACGGTGGACCCGTATGCGAGCAGCTGTGCCACCTTCGCCTCCGGTGCGGACGCGGGGACGAAGATGACGTTCGGCAGGCCCACGCTCGCGGAGATCCCCGAGAGTGCGGCGGCGGCGTTCCCCGTCGAAGCCGTCGTGATGATGTCCGCACCCCGCTCACGGGCCTTGACCACGGCCATCGCCGATGCCCTGTCCTTGAGCGAGGCCGTCGGGTTGCGACCCTCATCCTTGACCCAGACCCGGCCGATGCCGAGCACGTCGGCGAGCCGAGCCGCGTCGTACATCGGAGTTCCCCCGACGATCAGCGGGGGAACGGCCGCAGCCGGGTCGACCGGCATGAGCGGTCGGTACCGCCACATGGTTCGGTCGGGGTTCCCAGCGAGGCTCTCGCGGGTGAAGCCGCTCGCGATCCGTTCGTAGTCGTACCCGACGTCGAGGATGCCCTCGTTGCCGTGATCGGGACAGACGTACCCTTCGAAGTCGGGCGGATGAACCGTGCCGCAGATGACACAGGTGAGCCCGCTGACATTCGCCATCGACGCCGGGGTCGTCATCGGACGATCCTGGTGCCCGTCTCCCCTGCCATTGCACGCTCGAGGTTCACCGGGTTCGTGATCAGCGCCTCGCTCCCGCCTGCTTCGAGGAACTGGACGACGGCGCGCATCTTCGGTGCCATCGATCCCTCCGCGAAGTGCACACCCTCGGCGAGGTATGCCTTCACCTCGGCGAGCGTGAGACGATCCACCCACCGCTGGTTCGGCGTCCCGTAGTCGAGTGCGACCTGCTCGACAGCCGTGGAGATCAACAGGAGATCCGCCCCGACCTCTGTGGCGAGAAGCGCCGATGCGAGGTCCTTGTCGATCACCGCGGCGATACCCGAGAGGTCTCCGTGCTCGTCGGCGACGACAGGAATGCCTCCGCCACCCACGGCGATCGTGACGACCCCGGCATCGAGCAGCTGTTTGATCACCTCGATCTCGACGATCCGCTTCGGATGGGGCGACGCCACGACGCGACGCCATCCCCGACCTGCGTCCTCGCGGACGTCCCACCCCTCCACATCACGACGACGCATCGCCTGCGCCTCGTCCATGAAGGACCCGATGGGCTTGGAAGGGTTCGTGAACGCAGGGTCGTCGGCGTCGACCTCGACCTGGGTGACGATGGTCGCGACGCTCACGTCGAGGCCCCGCTGCCGGAAGTCGTTGACCAGGTTCTGTTGGAGCATGTAGCCGATCGCGCCCTGGGTGTCCGCACCGCAGTAGTCGAGCGGGATCTCGTGGAGTTCGTTGCTCGCGAGCTCGGACCGACGAAGGATGAATCCGACCTGTGGCCCGTTGCCGTGTGAGATGGCGACCTCCCACCCGTCCTGGACGAGGGACGCGATGTGGTCGTCGGTCTCGGCTGCCGCGAGGTACTGGTCCTGCACCGTCATGTGGTCCGCGTCGGGAATCAGGGAGTTCCCGCCGATTGCGATGACGAGCCTCGGCACTACTCCATCGCTCCCAGCACGGAAGAGAGGAGCGCCATGCGCATCACGACTCCGTAGTAGGCCTCCTGCCAGTATCGGGCGTGCTTGAGGTCGTCCACATCGGGCAACAGCTCGTCCATCCTGGGGAGGGAGTGCAGGACGATCGAATCGCCCTTGGCCCGCCTCATGACGTCCTGCGTGATCTGGTAATTGGCAGGGGTCCGTCCGTACTCGTCAGGCTTCTCGTCGACCGACTTGGTGTAGTCGGGCTGGACGACCGGCTCCATGTAGATGACGTCGGCCTCTCCGATGACCTCGTCGATGTGGTCGACGATGCGGTAGTTCGTGCCCTTGTCGTCGAGCTCCGCGAGGAACTCGGGCAGCGGCGCCATGTCCTCGGGTGACAGGATGACCATCTCGGCGTCGAACTGGCTCAGCGCGTACCCGAGGGAGTGCATCGTTCGCATGCGGTGGTCGCCGATGGCGACGAAGGTCAACCCGTCGATCGTGCCCTTCTCCCTCATGACCGTGTACAGGTCGGTGAGGACCTGGGTTGGGTGCTCACCCCAGCCGTCGCCTGCGTTGATGACGGGGATCGATGCCCACTTCGCTGCCTCATGGGGCGCACCCTGTTGGAAATGGCGCATCACGAGGACGTCGCCGTAGTACTCGAGCATGTGGACGGTGTCCTTGATCGACTCCTGATAGAAGTCACCGGCACGGGTCATCTTCGCATCCGAGAACCCGGTCACGTGACCGCCGAGGCGATGCATGGCCGCTTCGTGGGCGAGGCGGGTCCTGGTGGACGGCTGGTAGAAGGCGGTCACGAGTGTCTTGTCGGCCAGCAGATCGGTGTTGCGCCGCTCCCTCGCGATGGGCTCGAGATGGTCCGCGATCTCGAAGAGATGGAAGAACTCGGCCCTCTCGAATTCCTTGAGCGAGAGAATGTCGCGTCCGGCGAAGCTGCGCATGGTGTCCTCCTGGGACTGGGGTCGTGGGATTGCCGAGAGGCTATTGGTCATACTATACTACAACCTGATGACCCGACGCTATCAGACCACTTCTCGATGATCACCCGGAACCCCTCCCTCACCGATCAGGTGAAGGCGCACATCAAGCAGCGCATCACGGACGACGACTTCGAGGATGGGCGCATTCCTCCCGAAACCGAGTTGGCAAACGACCTCGGTGTCAGCCGAACAACCGTACGCGACGCTCTCAGTCGCCTCGAGAACGAGGGGACGATCTACCGGCGGCAGGGTGCGGGAACGTTCGTCAACGAGCAGGGGCTCCAGATCAAGTCGAGGCTCGAGGAGATCTGGTCGTACGAACAGGTTCTCGAGGACCACGGCTACGTACCGTCCGTTCGCGTGCTCTCCGAGTCCACCGGGGTTGCCGACCCCTCGACAGCCGAGGCGCTCGGGCTCCACGATGGCGACACCGTGCTCACGATCGAGAAGCTCTTCCTGGAGAACGAGGTTCCTGTCATCCTCACCATCAATCGGATCCCGAGCCACCTCCTCACGGACACCGAGTACGCGGACGACGAGGTCACCCCGGTCTACGAGTTCCTCGAACAGCACTGCAATCGGGCCCTCGGCTACTACCTCTCCGACATCGTCCCGGTCGTCGTCGAGGGCGACCTCGCCGTGAAGCTCGGCGTCGCCCCCGGGACGCCTTCGATCTCGTTCGACGAGATCGGTTTCGACCAGAACAACGAGCCGATCGTGAGGGCGACGTCGTACTTCCGGGACGACCTCCTCCGCTTCCGGCTCATCCGCCGGAGAACGCGACCATGAACGCCATCGAGCAGACGCCGAGGAGTACCTGATGCAAACCCATTTGCACGGACGCGACATGATCACCACCCAGGAATGGACGAAGGACGAACTCGACACGGTCCTCGATGTGGCGATGGACCTCAAGCGCCGTAGGGCGCTCGGGGAACCGCACGCCCTCCTCCGTGACAAGGTCCTCGCGATGCTGTTCTTCTTCTCGAGCACCCGCACCAGGGCGAGCTTCGAGGCGGGGATGGCGCAGCTCGGGGGCCACGCGATGTTCCTCGACTCGACGAGCACCCAGATCGGCCACGGTGACACATGGAAGGAGATCGGGGAGATCCTCGGTCGCTACGACGACGGCATCGCGATCCGAAACGTCGACTGGGGGATCGGGAACGCCTACATCCGTGCGGTGGCAGAGGCGAGCCGCGTCCCCGTCCTCAACATGCAGTGTGACTGGTACCACCCCCACCAGGCGCTCGCCGACCTCCTCACGATCATCGAGCAGAAGGGCGACCCGCGGGGGCTGACCATCAACATGAGCTACGCCTACGCGGCGAGCTACCAGAAGCCCATCAGCGTCCCCCAGAGCGTCATCCTGCTCATGACGCGATACGGGGCGAACGTGAGGCTGACGCATCCGCCGGAGTTCAAGCTGATGCCCGAGATCGTGGCGCAGGCGGAGGAGAACGCCAAGAAGGCCCATGGCTCGTTCGAGATCATCGATGACTTCGAAGCTGGCATGCGGGGCGCGGACGTCGTGTACGCGAAGGCGTGGGGTTCGATGCTCACCACCTCTGACCACGAGGAGTCAGCGAGGATCTCGGCGAACTACACCGACTGGATCGTCGATCCCGCCCGGATGGAGATGGCCGATGAGGACGCCATCTACATGCATCCGCTCCCCGCCGACCGCAACGTCGAGGTCGCGGACGCCGTCATCGACGGCCGGTGGAGCAGGGTCTTCGATCAGGCGGAGAATCGCCTGCACGCCCAGAAGGCCGTCATGGCCCTCACGATGTAGGTTGGCTCTCGCTGCGCGCGTCGGCTGCCCGCTCGTTCGTTCTGGTTCTG
>JAWOGV010000028.1:0-2640 GCA_046496605.1 Acidimicrobiia bacterium
CCGCCTGCTGGTGGCGGTCGAGGATTCCCTGGTGTTCCTCGAATGGTCGTCCGGTGCGACGGAGGACTGGCTGCACCTCGAGACGGGAGGGCCCGCGAATCGGCTCAACGACGGGAGGGGCGACCGGCAGGGACGGTTCTGGGTGGGATCCATGCACGAGGACGCATCCGAGTCCTCGGGTGTCCTGCACCGCGTCGACCCGGACGGAACCAGTGGTGAGTATCGGCGAGCCATCGGCGTTTCCAACGGGCTCGCCTTCTCCCCGGACGGTCGGACCATGTACTTCGCCGACACGGTCGCCGACACGGTTTGGACCTATGAATACGATCCGGACACGGGGGAGCCGCGAAATCGACGGGTGTTCACGGACTTCTCCGATCTGCCGGGGCAACCCGACGGCGGATGCGTCGACGCAGAGGGCTGCTACTGGACGGCCTGCGTGTTCGGATCGGCGATCGCCCGCCTCACACCCGACGGTGCCGTGGACAGGATCATCGAGCTTCCCGTCGGCAAGCCGACGATGGCGGCTTTCGGGGGAAAGGACCTCGACATCCTGTTCGTGACGTCGATCGGAGGAGGGGACTCCCATGTCCGGCCGGATCCCCAGGGAGCCAACGGGCGGCTCCTTGCGATCGACGTCGGGGTCGGGGGCATCGCGGAGACACCATTCGGCGGCGGTGAGGCACCCTCGACCGGGCAGCCGGTGCATCAGTAGCTCCCCAACCGCACGAACTCGAGCTTCCGGTCCGCCAGGGTGGAGGCAGGCACGGCTGCCGGGTCGCCGGGGTCGAGGATCGCCCGCATGGCATCCCTGTGATCGATGGCGAAGATGGTGAAGACCCCCGCGGCGTTGGCGGCCTGTGTGAGGGCGCGTACCTTGCCTGGCGCGAGCAGGGTCATCGGGATCCGTGCTCCTCGAGGAACGCGTTGACCTCTGCCTCAGTGGGAAAGGCCGAGGAACATCCGTGGCGCCCTACGACGATCGCTCCACACGCGTTCGCAAAGCGTGCGGACTCCTCCCAGCCGAGTCCGACCAGCCTGCTGCGGATCAGGCCCGCGGCGAACGAGTCGCCCGCACCGACGGTGTTGACGACATCCACGCTGAAGCCTGCGACGTCCATGCGCCCCTCCGGGGTCTCGATCGTGACGCCCCGCGGCCCTCGCTTGGTGACGATCACCGTCGGCCCCGCTTCGAGGAGCGACGTCACCGTCGCAGCGAGGTTGGCATGCTCATCATCGGGGACGCGACCTCCGGCCATGACACGATCGGGATCGGACATGAATGCCGCGTAGAACTCCTCCTCGGTCCCGATGAGGACGTCGACCCCGGCGAGGGCGGCGCGCATCGCAATGCCGAAGTCCGCCGGGTCACCCCACTCCGATGGGCGGAGGTCGACGTCCATGTAGGTGGTGATGCCATGGCGCACCGCCATGTCGATGAGGTGCTCGACGGCATCGACGCACGGGCCCCGGCTGAGGGCGTTCCCGGAGATCTCGACCGCTGCCACGGTCGAGAAGTCGAGGGCATCGAGGTGGTCGGGGGTGAGGTAGATGTCCGCAGGGTCTTCCCGATAGAACGACAACGGGAACGAGTCGGGTGGCTGCACCCCGAGGAGGGCGAGGCTCGTGAGCTTTCCGGGGACCCTCGGGATGTAGTCGGTGATCACGCCCTCGTCGCGGAGGTACCGAAGGACGAAGTCCCCCGTCCTGTCATCGCCGACCGCCGTGAGGATGGCCGACGTGAGCCCGAGCCTGCTCACCCCGATGGCGATGTTGGTCGGGCTTCCACCGACCATGGCGTCGAATCCGGCGCTGTCCTCGAAGGGTGCACCGATGCTCTGGGAGTACAGGTCGAGGTTGGCCCGACCGATTGCGACGAGGTCGATCGTCACGATCTCACTCAGCTGTGGGGAACCCGAGATCGACGCCACGATGGATCGGGTCGGGCCATCGGCTGATCACGGTCTTTGAACGCGTGTAGAAGGACACCGCATGCGGTCCATAGATGTCGTGGTCCCCGAACATCGAGTCCTTCCACCCACCGAAGCTGTAGAAGGAGAATGGCACCGGGATCGGGACATTGATGCCGACCATGCCGACCTGGATCTCGTTCTGGAACTTCCTCGCTGCCCCGCCGTCGTTCGTGAAGACCGCTGTTCCATTGCCCCACTGATTCGCGTTGATGAGGTCGATCGCCTCCTGGTAGGTGTCGACCCGCACGACGGACAGGACGGGGCCGAAGATCTCGTCGCGGTAGATCGACATATCGGGTTTGACATGGTCGAACAGGGTGGCACCGAGGAAGAACCCGTCTTTGATCTCCTCGACGCTGAGCGAGCGTCCGTCGAGGGTGAGCTCGGCGCCCGCCGCCGCGCCCTCGTCGATGTACCCGGCGACGCGATCACGATGCTCCGCCGTGACGAGCGGTCCCATTTCCGATTCCGGATCCATGCCGGGGCCGACCTTGAGCGCCCTCGCTCGCTCGACGATGCGTGGGACCAGCCTGTCGGCGGCGTCTCCTACCGCCACGACGACCGAGATCGCCATGCAGCGCTCGCCCGCGGAGCCGTACCCGGCACTCACCGCGGAGTCAGCGGCGAGATCCATGTCGGCGTCGGGGAGCACGATCATGTGGTTCTT
>JAWOGV010000067.1:0-3793 GCA_046496605.1 Acidimicrobiia bacterium
ACCGCCGCCGCGGCCCTTGCCGAGCTCCGAGCCCTCGATCTCGATCACGGTTACCCCTGCGTCGCGCAGCTTGGCGTTGGTGTACTCGTTCCGGTTGTACGCGATCACCACACCCGGCTCGAGCGCGACGACGTTGTTCCCGTCGTCCCACTGCTCGCGAGCCTGCTCGAACGAATCCCCCCCGGTGGGGATCACGCGGAGCGACTCGATCCCCATAGCCTGTTCCACGACCTCCAGCCAGTGCCCGTCCTCGATGACGACCTCGACCCCCGCATCGGCCGGGTAGTAGCTGATCGGCCGAATCATGTCGACCACCGGCGTGTACACGGTGGCGAGGTCACGATCACAGAATGTGAACACGGTGTCGAGGTGCATGCTCGCCCGATCATGGGGCATCTTCGCTGCGATGACGCGCGATGCCGCGTCGTGATCGAACAGTGCCTTGGCCAGCTGGCTCACCGCTTGGTACGTGGTGCGTTGGCCCATCCCGATGAGGACGATGCCATTGCCGACCGGCATCACGTCGCCCCCCTCCAGGGTCGCGCTCCCGTGATCGGTCTCGGACGGGTAGCCCCACCAGAAGGTGAAGTCACCATCACGAAAGCGCGGGTGGAACCGGTAGATCGCCGCCAGATGCAACGTCTCCTTGCGGCGTGCAGGTGAGAACTTGGGGTTGATGGTCACCCCTCGATAGATCCAGCTGCTCGAGTCCCGTGTGAACAGTTGGTTCGGAAGGGGGGGCAGCACGAACTGATGATCCCCGTATGCGCGCGATGCCCACGCACGGAAGTCGGACGGGAGCTCCCCGACCGTGACCCCACCGATGAGGTTCCGAACGAGCGTCTCGGCATCGAGCCCGTCCATCCACGATCGCATCTCGGTGACGCCGTTGACACCGACCTCATCGGCGACGAGCTTGCGATCGAGGAGGTAGGCGCGTCCCTCGGGCGTCCGGACGACATCCTCGAGGAGTTCGTGCACGTAGAGGACGTCGACTCCGTACCCATCCCGCATCACCGCGGCGAACGCGTCGTGCTCCTGGGCCGCCCTCGTCGCCCACGGGACGTCATCGAACAGGAGATCCCTGGCGTTCGACGGCGTCAGGCGTCGCATTTCCAGACCGGGTCGGTGAACGATGACCGTGCGGAGCTTCCCGACCTCAGAGTGCACGCCGAGCGCCATGTGTGATCCTCCCCCGGCAATCGCCCGGTGCGGCGAGTGTACCGGTTCGCACCCCCGGTACCGGCTCGCCGCCGGCGGGCGGGTCGGCCGGTCTCCCACATCCTGGTGAGCCCCATGCAGGTACCATCGAGGCGTCCACGATCTATGGAAGAGGGCATCATGGAACGTACGAGGAGCTGGAAGGACGAGGCCGCCCGCGCCGGTACCTCGTTCGCCAACCGCTTCAATCCGGTGGTCGGCGATCCCTCATCCCCGCTCAAGACAGCGGCCTTGTTCGACTCGTTCGGTCCGTCCCTCATGCCGCGGGCTTCGATGCACCAGGGCCTCGCTGGAGCCATGTCCGTCCTCGCAGCAGAGGCCGTCGGCAAGGGAGTCGATGCCCTCGTCCGCAGGGTGGTTCCCTCGGCTTCACCGTACGTGGCTCGTATCGGTGTGAGGGCGGCTGCGACAGGTATCGGGTTCGCACTCACCAAGATCCCCCAGACCGACAAGGAACGAACGGCGGTCGCGTCCGTGCGTACGCTGGGGCGCCTCACAATGGCGGGCGCCGTCGGTGGGATGGTGTACGAGAGTGGCATCGAGATGCAGCGCCGTTTCCCGGCCACCGGTCCGATGCGTCCCACCATGGTCGGGCTCGGTGGCTTCGCAGGCGCCCTGATGTACTCCCAGAGCCTCCTCAAGACGCGCAACGGCATCATCCAGCGTTGGTCCGAGGAGGACAAGCCTGCGAGCCTCCCCGCAGCGATCGGGATCGGGTTCGTTGCCGCCAACGCCGGTCGGTGGATCGGCCGTGGATACCTCGCCAGCCGATCGGCGACGATGGACTACTTCGGAGACGACCCGGCACGCCGAACCATCGGCCGGCTCGTGAACGCCGCCATCTGGAGCGGCGGCATTGCCGCCCTGTACTCGGGTGGAGTGGGATACATCGCTCGATCCAACGAGAAGGTCGAACCCGCGTACAAGAACCCTCCACAGAGCGGGTTCGTATCGGGTGGCCCGAGGAGCATCTCGCCGTTCGACGAACTCGGGCTTCAGGGTCGGCGCTTCGTCACCGACGTCGTCACACCTGAACTGATCGAACGGACCCTCGGGGAACCCGCCGCTGCCCACCCTATTCGTGCGTACATCGGATTCAACAGCGAGCCCTTCTACTCGACGGGTCGATCCGAGATGGCGCTCGAGGAGCTCGACAGACTCGGTGCATTCGACCGCAAGTACCTGCTGCTCTTCTCACCGACGGGGACCGGCTGGGTCGACCAGACGATGATCGAGTCCGCCGAGATCTTCGCACGAGGTGACATCGCCACGTGCTGCATCCAGTACGGACGCTCACCGAGCTTCCTCGCCGTACAGAAGGTCGCGCTCGGCCGCCAGCAGTTCCGCCAACTGCTGTGGGGTGTCACCCAGCGGATGGCCGAACGGGCAGAGAAGGACCGACCGACCGTCCTCGTCTTCGGCGAGAGCCTCGGGGCATGGTCGTCATCGGACGTCGTCATGGATCGGGGCATCGAGGGCTTCGACCACTATGGGATCGACAGGGCGCTGTGGTTCGGCCTTCCCGGACTCGCCAAGTGGTCCAAGACGGGTATGCGCGAGGGATCGAGCGACCTCGTGCCCCCTGGCACCGTTCGGGCGTTCGACCGATATGAGCAGCTCGCCTCCCTCTCCGACGAGGAGCGTGACCGGCTTCGTGCGGTGATCCTCGATCATGACAACGATCCGATCGCACAGATCGCGTTCCGCCTCGCAGTGAAACAGCCACGGTGGCTCGACCCGGACAAGCCACGCGGCCGCAACGTGCCGGAGACGATGCAATGGGAACCCATTCTCACGTTCGTCCAGGTGGCGGTGGATGCGATGAACGCAATGCGGGTGATCCCAGGTGAGTTCAAGTCCTTCGGACACGACTATCGCGGCGATACCGCCCCGTTCGTGCATGCTGCCTACCACTTCGATCCCGTGTCAGAGGAGCAGATGGCCGACGTCGAACAGGCGCTCAAGCAGCTCGAGCTCGAGCGCGGGGAACGGATCAAGGCTTCCAAGGACCAGACTCAGGCAGGGAAGCCCGGGAGGACCCGTGGCCCGAAGTACCTCCGTGACCGTGGCCTACACGACGACCACGCCGATCTCGTGGTGGCAACGCCAGGGGACGCGACGAGCGACTTTCAGTGAACGCAGCCCCCGCACCCTTGCGATAATGGCCTCGATGCAACGGACCCTGCCCGACGACTCCCTCCGCCGGCTCGCATCGGCGGCAGATGTCGTGATCGACTGGGTGGACGCGTGGGGCAAACCCCAGACCGTGCCAGACGAGAACCTGATCGGAGTCCTCGAGGCGCTCACGGGCCGGGACCTCGACTCACGAGCAGCGATCGAGCGAGCCACCTCGGACATCCTCGCCGATCGAGCCGTCGTCGATCCCGTGATCGTTGCATGGGACGGTCGAATGCCGTCCGTCGAGGTCTCCGTATCCGTGCGCGACGCGGTCCTCGTCCTCGAGGATGGGTCCGAGCGAGTGCTCGCGATCGACGGGTCGACGATCAACGCCACCAAGGGGGTTCCGACCGGATACCACCTCCTCGTCCTCGACGACGGCGCATACACCTCC
>JAWOGV010000090.1:0-5254 GCA_046496605.1 Acidimicrobiia bacterium
GACATCCTCGGTCGTCGGATCGATCGACACGAGGTCGCGCCCGGCGCCGGTGCGCCAACCCGCGGCGTAGACGCCGGACGTCGTCTGTGAGATTCCTAGTGCGTCGAGGACTGCGTCACGGTTCATGGTGCCTCCTTGGGCAGGTGCAGGGTGCGGTGAACGGGCATCGGTCAACGCGCTGCGATGCACTCGATCTCGACGGAAAAGCCCCCCGGGAGCGCGCCGGCCTGGACGGTCGAGCGCGCCGGCTTCGAGGCACCGACATACTCGCCATACACGGCGTTGACGGCGCCGAAGTCCGCGATGTCGGCGAGGAAGATGGTGGTCTTGACGATGTCGTCGAAGGTGAGGCCGACATCACCGAGGATCGCCCCGATGTTCTTCATGACCTGATGCGTCTGCTCCTCGATCCCGCCACCGACACCTGTACCGGTGGAAGGATCGATGGGTACGGCGCCCGAGAGGAACACGAAGCCGTTGGCCTCGGTGGCGATCGAATAGGGTCCGAGGGGTTCAGGCCCCGACGGGGCGCTCAGGATCGACTTCGGCATGGGTTCCTTCTCCCGCTTGAGGCTTCGAAGGAATCGTACCAAGGACGGACTCCCTGGGGTCTCGGCGACCGATGATCCTGCGCAGGATGGACCGGCGCGGCTCGATCAGGATGCGTGGTCGGCTAGTGCCCTAGCAGAAGCTCTTTCCGCACCCGCAGCCACCGGTGGCAGTCGGGTTGTCGATGGCGAAGCCCGCGCCCTGGAGCCCACCGTCGTTGAAGTCGATCGTGGCTCCTTCGACCATCCCGACGCTCTGTGCGTCGACGACGACCCTGACACCATCGGTCTCGCTGACGATGTCCGTGGGGTCGACCACGGAGTCGAAGAACATGTCGTAGGCGAATCCGGAGCATCCGGCGCGCTTGACACCGAGCCGCAGGACCATGTCGGCACCCTCGGCTTCGATGAGGGATTTGACCTTGGTCGCGGCTGCCGACGTGAGGGTGACGCCTTCGATCTTCGTGGTTTCCTGGGCAGTCATGGTGCCTCCGGGGGACGTTGGGCTCGTGAGCTTACCCGTGTTCCGGGCGTCGTTCCACGATCCGTGGGTGGAGGCTCCGGTCGTGGATAACCTCGGGTCATGGTCAGTGAAGCCGATATCCGCTCGACACTCGCCAGTGTCATCGACCCGGAACTGCACGCCGACATCGTCGACCTGGGGATGGTCGGCGACGTGACGATCGCCGAGGGTGCCGTCACCGTCGGCCTGGCGCTGACGATTGCCTCGTGTCCGATGCGCGGCCAGATCGAGTCCGACATCGAACGGCGGGTGGGTGCACTCCCCGGGGTGGACACCGTGGAGATCCGCACGACCGTGATGTCCCAGGATCAGCGGTCCACGTTGATGGAGCGGGCCAGGATGCGCGCCCGTGAGACCGCGACACCGACCACCGTGAACCCCTCGACCAGGGTCATCGCCATCAGCAGTGGCAAGGGCGGCGTTGGCAAGTCCTCACTGGCGACGAACCTCGCCCTGGCCATCTCGGCCATGGGCCATTCCGTCGGCCTCATGGATGCGGACATCTGGGGTTTCTCGACACCTCGCATGCTGGGCGCCGGCGACGCCCGCCTGATGGCGAACGAGGACCGCAAGATCGTCCCGAAGCTCGCCCACGGTATCCACCTCGTGTCGACGGGCCTGATGCTCGACGACGAGGACACCGCGCTCATGTGGCGGGGCCTGATGCTGTCGAAGGCGGTTGAGCAGTTCCTCCAGGACGTGGCCTGGCCGTCCGATCTCGGCTATCTCGTCATCGACATGCCGCCGGGAACCGGAGACGTCCAGATGGCGCTGTCGCGCATGCTCCCCCAGGCGGAGATGGTCGTCGTGACGACTCCCCAGCTCGCGGCGCAGAAGGTCGCAGCGAGGGTCGCTGACATGGCACGGCGTTCGCACATGCCGATCGTCGGCATCATCGAGAACATGGCAGGCTTCACGACCCCCGATGGGCAGCACTTCGACATCTTCGGTACCGGGGGCGGAGCCGCACTCGCCAACGACCTCGGTGTACCCCTCCTCGCATCCGTCCCGATCGACCCGCGGGTCGCCGAGGGAGCCGATGCAGGCACGCCCGTCGTCGTGGAAGCGCCCGATTCCCCTGCATCGATCGCTATCGAGGCTGCTGCGGCCCGGATCACCGGGATACTCCCGCCTCTCGCCATGGACAACTGTGTCGGTCGCCTCGGAGTTCTCCTCGACGAGCTCGCTACGTCGTCCCCGACGGCTTCAACCGCCCCCGGACAGTCCGGGCTCAGCCACACAGCGCCTTGACGAGCGGGTAGGGGTTCACCCAACCGCTCCCCGGCGGGGCGTACTGGAAGTGGAGATGGGGTAGCCAATCCGGCGCGTTCCCCGACGAGCCGTTCCCGCCGAGAAGGTCCCCGACTGACACACGAGCACCGCCTGAGATCCCGTCCGCGATGTACTCGAGGTGGGCGTAGTAGTACCTGCTCCCCGATGTCCCGGTGAGGTAGATCGACAGCCCTCCGAGGGAGCTGTTCGAGGTTCGGGTGACGGTTCCCGTCTCGATCGCCACGATCGGGGCGTTGCGTGCAGCGACCATGTCGACACCCTCATGGGTCCTTCCGCCAGACCGTGGGGCACCCCAGGTGTCGGAGAACGAGGTGGCCGCGTTGACGGGACATGTCTTGCCGTCGGTCACCACAGGCGGTGGAGCTGCCGCGACCGTGGTCGTGGTCGTGGTGGCAGCGGGGGCCGATGTGGTCGTGGAGGCGTCTGACGCGTCCGCCGTCGTGGTCGTCGTCACGGGCGCGTTCGTGGTCGTCGTCACCGCTGCCACGGTCGTGACGATCGTCGCCGACGACGCAGCAGCAGCCGCTGCGTCGCGTGCACGCTGGGCAGCCTGCTCCTCCTGCCGCCTGCGCTCCTCCTCGAGTCGGATCCTCTCGGCTTCCTGGACCTCGTACGCGGCTGCCACCGTCGCATACTCCGCGTCGGCGTCGGAAAGCGCTCGAGAGAGCTCATCCGCGAGGGCCGTGAGCTCACCGACGAGGCCCTGCTGGTCAGTGAGGCCCACGGCGAGGAGCTCCTGGTTTTCGACGTGGAGGGCCTCGGCCGCCTCGAGCCCTCGCAGCATCGAGATGTCCCGTGCGTTGATCAGGGCGAAGTACTCGGTCTGAACGGGGATGTCGGTGAAGGTCCGCACGGCGAATACGCGCTCGGTCCCCGTGGAACCGCCTGCCATGTAGCGCTCCTTGACGAGCTCTCGAACCTCGACCCGCCTCGCTCCGATCTCCTGTTCGAGGCGCGACACCTCCCTGGCGAGATCGGCGATTCGCTCGCGAAGGATCTCCTCATCGGCCATGGCCTTCTCGAAGCGGCTCGTGAGCTGCTCGAGGGATGCGCTCGCAGCGCGGCGGCGGTCGAGCGCGGCGTCGACGTCCGCCCTGGTGAGCTCTCGCTGGGCGAGACCGGGGACGGCTGAGAACGCCGGCAGGGCGAGTGCCGCAACGAGAGCTGAGACGATGACGAAACGGTTCCGCATCACATCCCTATCTCAGGCGGACCCTGGCTCGCTCCGTTCGGTCGTCGACGAACCATACCGCGCCATCCCGTGAAAGCTTGGTGAGCTGCACGCGCACCTGATGCGCAGCCGCATCGCGCAGCCCTTCGGGGATCCCTCCGTAGACGGCGTCGACGAGGTCACCCACGGTCGCCGTGCCGGCTCGGATCGCTGCGAGCAGCTGGCGTTCGCGTTCGAGCCTGTGGTCGATGTAGGAGGTGATCGCCGCTCCTGCGTCGTCGATGGCATTGCCATGGCCCGGCTCGATCCGCGAGACGTCGAGTTCGGAGACCCTGTAGAGGCTCTCGAGATAATCCGTCGCGTCGTCGATCACCACCGTCGAGCCCTCCATGATGTGGTCCCCTGTCAGGAGGACATCGCCGTGTCGGAAGCACAGGTGGTCCGGTGTGTGGCCGGGGGTGTGGATCGCGGTGACGTCCTCGGCGCCGTACCTGATCGTCTCGCCATCGGCGATGCGCACGTCCGGTGTGAATTCCGGTCCCGGCCCGAAACCGATGGCCGGCACCCCGAGGATGCGTGCGAGGGGGTTGGCGAGCGGAGCGTGGTCGGGGTGCGTGTGCGTGACGACGACACCGACAGCCGTATCCGCGCCGATGGCGGATCGAATGGCGACAGCGTGCGCCTCGATGACCGGACCCGGGTCGACGATGAGGACCTCTCCCGCCGATCGCATGAGATAGGTGTTCGTGCCCGGCCCCGTGTAGAGACCGGGGTTCGGAGCGAGGATCCGCTCGATCACGACCGACTCCGGAATTCCGCGGGCAGGTGACCGCCACGAGCGATCACCGCGGCGAGGCGGGCCAGGATCTCCGGGTCCACCTGGTCCGCCTCGATGGCGCCATAGAGTTCCTCGTCAGGCATGACGATGCGGGCCTCGGCCTCGGACACGAACAGCCTCGGCTGGATGGGCGCCACAGATGGGATCAGAGCCATCGTCGACGAGGCCGCTGCCGCCGTCGGGGAGGACGCGAGCATCTCGAGGACCTTGCGCGTCGGGAACGCGACGTCCCACGACGCCTCCTCCTCCCGTGCGAGCGCGGTGCGCGGACTCACCCACGCGAGGTCGACGAGTTCGTCCCCGTCGACGGAACCCGTCACCGAGTCCGGCGCCACCGCGAGATAGAAGCGAGTGTCGAACCTCAAGGGGAACACCTCGGGCGTGATCCAGTTCGCGAAGAAGATCAGAGCGTCACCGTCGAGCCGGAGTCCGAGCGCGTCGGCGCGATCGAATGCGTGCCCGTCGGGGGCTCGCTCGACGACGCCCTCGGTCGTGATCCAGAGTCCGACTTCTTCGGCCATCTCACGCAACGCTGCCGTGCGCCACGCGTCGGAGGCGATGAAGCACTCCGGCGGATCGGAGTCCGCCTCGTCGACGGCTCCACCGGGGAACACCCACGTGCCGGGCATGAACCGCGAGGTATGGGGCCGTTGCACCATGAGGACCTCGAGCGCAGGGGCGTCGCGCACCAGGCAGACGGTCGAGGCGCGCCTGTACCCGGTCACTTCGTGACGATCCATCCCGAGGACATGCGGGAGACGCCCCACCGCCGCAACGACTCGCGGACGCCCGGTATCAGGAGCGCGAAGCCGACCCCGTCGGTCAGGAAGCCCGGCGTGAGGAGGAGGGCACCCGCAACGAGGATCAACGCGCCGTGGACG
>JAWOGV010000246.1:0-8593 GCA_046496605.1 Acidimicrobiia bacterium
AGCGCCTTCATCTCGTCAGACCACTTCTCCGACCGTCCCATGTAGGCATCGACGTTGGGATTCACCGGCGCCTCCGATCCGCATTCAGCGCATAGCTGCTGGCGTCCCCTGCACGATACCGCCGGGTGATGCTCGGAATCGAACGACCTGGACAACGTCATCGACCCCAACCCAACCTACTTGGTGCTTTCTTGTCATACCCGTGCGATACGGTGACACCATGACCAACAACGCATCGTGCTACGTGAAGCACATCACAGAAGAGTGCATCGACCACCTCGCCAGGCTCTCCGACGACGAGGTCGAAGGCACCGTCCTGGCGCTGAGGGAACACGTCGACGCCTCGAACGCCGCCCTGCACCGTGCCATAGCGGAGCTCGATCGAAGGGCCATTCCGGAGCGAACTCGTGTCCTCACCACGAGGCAGTGGCTCCGACGTTTCTGCCGATTCACCGGAGCCGAGGCTGCGCGAAGCGTCACGACCGCACGGGCCCTCGATGCGATGCCGACGGTCGCCAAGCGCGCCGATGCGGGTGAGATCCCCATCGGGCACCTGCAACGCCTTGCCGCTGTCCAGCAGCGATACGGGGACGACTTCACGCTCCACGAGCCGGTGTTCGCCGACGTCGCCACATACCTCGACGCCTCCGATCTGCGGCGCGCCATCGACCACTGGAGGCAACAGATCTCCGCGGAAGCAGAGGTCGATGCCGAGAAGCAGGTCTCCCGCCGGCGCCTGTCACTCGGCCAGACCTTCGAGGGCATGTGGCACCTCGATGCCGACCTCGATCCCGAGTCCGGCCACATCGTCGCCACGGCGCTCCGCGCCCATGCAGATCCCGGGGCACTCGATCCGGCCGACAACCGAAGCCATGGCCAGCGCATGGTGGACGCACTCACGGACGTGGCGCGTTTCTCCCTCGACCACGACGAGGACCTCGGTACCTCCGCTGGAACCAAGCCCCACATCACGGTCACGGTTGACATCCGGCAACTGGTCGGTAGCGGCGAGTTGCTTCCCACCATCGACGGCGCCCTGGTCAGCACCGAGACGGTCCGCCGCCTCGCCTGCGACGCCGGTGTCACCCGCATCATCATGGACGGCGAGTCGCTGCCCCTCGACGTCGGGCGAACGGTTCGCACTGTCACCCCGGCCATCCGCAGGGCGCTCGATGCACGGGACGGTGGATGCACATGGGACGGGTGCGATGCTCCCCTCGCCTGGTGCGACGCCCACCACGTCGAGCACTGGGTGGACGGTGGCCCGACGAGCCTCGCCAACATGGCCCTGCTGTGTCGCCGCCACCACACGGCGACCCACGAAGGACGCAGACCGCCCCCGGTGCCCAGGGCCCATCCACCGCCCGAAATGTAGGGAGATCACCCTTCGGACTCTTCGAGGGTTCTCCGTAACAGGGGAAGGGATGCCCTGTCCTTCTCCCTGCCGGCCGCCTCCTTGCTCCTGATCACGTCGGCCAGTGATGCGACCGACACGATCAGCTCGGGTTCGATGGCAATCCTCAGGTCATCGGCGTCGCGTCGCAGGTCGGGATAGCCGGTTGTCCCTATCGGGGCGAAGACCAGATCCAGATCACCGAACCTGGTGGCAAGGGTCCAACTCGTCGCCGACTCGAGGAAGCCGGCATCGAATGGGAAGCTCACGCCTCCCGGCTCGGTGGACGTCCTCAGCCTCGCATCCAGATCGCTCAGCGCAGATACCAGCCGCTCGAGGTTCGCCCGGTGGTTGGCCGGTGTCACATCGACGTCCTCGGTCAGCACGGGGGCTCCCCGCAGACGGGCGGCCACGCCCCCGATCAGCACGAACTCCACCCGATGGTCCTGGAGCACACGAAGCATCCCGACCGGGTCGTAGTCAGCCACCGACGGCGCCTGCCATCGAGGACAGCGCCCGTACGGCCGAGACCATGCCCGCCAGCCGCTCGTGGGGCTCCCGGGAGAGTTCTCGCTTGATCAGCGTCAGGTCGTGGTCGTCGGCAGGGGCGAGACTCACCCCGAGGTCGAACCCGGCGGCCCGCACCGCTCGTTGCACGGTGTCGAAGTCGGGTCTCGTACGGCCGGTCTCCCATCGGGCAACCACCGACTGATGCGTACCCATTCGCTCAGCGAGCCGGCTTTGGGTGAGGCCGGCACGCTTACGGGCTTCTGCGATCAAGGTGCCACCGGTCATGTCCGAAGAATAGCATGAGCGGCTTTCAATAGATAGCAGTTCCGCTATCGAACTGTCATCGGTGGGTCCCCCGGGGAACCCAATCGGCGTTGACGACGTCTCACTATGCGGAGGCCAGGAACCCACGACATGAACCACCACACCAATTCCCTCTTCGGCGCGCTCTGCCGCGGACGCCTCGCCTTCGAGTGGGACCGCTGATGCGCATCCTCGTGGTCGAGGACGAGCACGACCTCGCGAGCGCCATCGCCACGAGCCTTCGGCGCGAGGGGTACGCCACCGACGTTGCAGGTGACGGTGCAACCGCCATCGACCGTGCTGCGGTCAACGAGTACGACCTCGTGTGCCTCGACCTCAACCTCCCCGATATCGACGGACTCGACGTGTGTCGCGAGGTCACCAACGGTGCGGGGCGTCTCCCCGAGACGTCCCCTCCCCCGAAGGTCATCATGCTCACGGCTCGCGGCAGCGTCGAGGACCGCATCCGCGGACTGGACGAGGGGGCGGACGACTACCTCGTGAAACCCTTCTCCCTCCGCGAGCTCAACGCACGGGTACGCGCCCTCCTGCGCCGTGACACCGGCCTCGGGAGCTCCGTCGTGGTCGTCGCCGGCATCCACGTGGACACCGCTCGCCACGAAGTCACCCACCACGGCACCGCCGTCCACCTCACCGCGAAGGAGTTCGCGCTCCTCCGCTGGTTCGCCCTCCACCCCGACGAGGTCCACAGTGCCGAGAAGCTCCTCGAGCACGTCTGGGACGAGCACGCGGACCCCTTCACCAACACGGTACGCGTCACCCTGTCGAACCTCCGTCGCAAGCTCGCCGACGTCAACGGCGGTGTCCAGCCGATCGAGACCCGAACGGGGAGCGGGTACCGGCTCCGGAGCGACGCATGAACGCCGCGCCCCGCCGTCCCGGCAACTCGTCGGCCCGCCACTCGTCGGCCCGCCACTCGTCGGTTCGGATCCGCCTCGCCGCTGCGATGGCGATCACCACCCTGCTCGTCGCCGCGGTCGTCGCACTCGCCGCCACCGGAGTCTCCTCATGGCGTGCCGACACGGCGAGCGAGCCGCTCGTCGGCACCGCAAGGGTCGACGACGAGGTCGTGGTGATCATCGCCGACGAGGGCGTCCGCGCCGCCGCCCAGGCGAGGGCTGAAACCCTCCGGTGGAGCCTCGTTGCGCTCGGATTGTCCATCATTCCCGCCGTGGCCGCCGGATGGATGGTCGCTGGGCGCATGCTCACCACCGTCGAAACGGCGCTTGCCGAGGTCGATGCCACAGAGGAGGAGCGTACGCGCCGCCTCCAAGAGGTGGTCCACGAGCTGCGCACCCCGCTCGCCGTGATGGGCACCAACCTCGAGCTCGCCGCATCCGGCCCAGACATCGACCCCGAGGCCGTCGGTTTCATCGACGCAGCGCTCCGGGCGCTCGACCGAATGGATCGCACGGTCGACGATCTTGCAGGGCAGGGCGGCCTCGCCGTCGACGCCACGCGTGACGCCGTCGACGTGGCAGCCGTCGCCAGCGACGTCGTCGATGAGTACTCGGGGCCTGCACGCCGGCGCGGCCTCCACCTCGTCAGCGTGGCGATCGAACCGGTCGTAGCCGAGTCGGCCGAGGCCGGACCGCTGAGGACCATCATCGGCAACCTGGTCGGCAACGCCGTCCGGCTCGCCCCACGCGGGTCGGTCGTCACGGTCGACTGCGGCACAACGGACGACTGGGCGTGGATCGCGGTGACCGACGAGGGTCCCGGCCTGCCGACCCCGCTCCACGCACGGGTCTTCGAACGTGGATGGCAGGGTCCCCACGAACGGCACCGCGCAGACGGACGGGGCGCTGGGCTCGGGCTGACCATCGCCCGCCAGCTGACCGAGGCCCAGGGAGGGCTGGTGACCATCGACTCCGAGGAGGGTGCAGGGACCACATTCACGGTGTGGTTACCCCGCACCGTGGACGCCGACCGGACGAACGTCGTGGCGTCGGACGGCCTCCACCCGATCGCCATGCCATGGAGACCCGCACCCATCGGCTCCTGAGAGCGATTCCCTTGACACGTGTTCCCTTGACACTGGCTTTATGCGCTGTGTCGTACGTTCTCACGAAACGATCACGGAGGCTCCGTTGACCCAACTCGATACCGACACGCGGACAGGGCGCATCGAGCATCGCTCGTGGCGTGACCTGCCTGCATCACCACCGGTGACCGATCAGTTCCCCGTCGAGGCGCTCCAAGCGGGCATCGCCTCGGCCGACACCGCCGTCCTCCCGCAGACCCCGCCGATCACACCGCCCCCGTCGAAGACCGCCGAAACGCAACGGCGCCGCTGGCTGATCCCAGCCGCCATCGCCGTCGTCGCGGTTGTCGGGCTCGCGCTCCTCGCCACGCGGGACGACGGCCCCACAACCGGCACGATCGCGGCAGGCGACATCGGCAACCCCGCGGCGGTCGCCTCGACGCTCGGCCCCGCGGTCGTCCAGATCGACGTCCTCGGCGGTCTCGACGCCGGTGGCGGAGTCGGCTCCGGTGTGATCTACGACGAGGCGGGGCTGGTCCTCACCGCCCACCACGTCGTGGCATTCAGCGACGAGGTCACTGTCCGGACGCACGACGATCGCATCCTCACCGGGATCGTGGTGGGTCGCGCACCCGAGCGCGACCTCGCGGTCGTCGCCCTCCCTGACGCCACGGACCTCACCGCCGCGACGATCGCAGAGCCGGGATCCGTGGAGGTCGGTGACCCCGCCTTCGCCCTCGGCAGCCCGTTCGGGTTCCAGCAGTCGCTGACGGCAGGCATCATCTCCGGCCTCGACAGGGAACTCGAGACCCCGGTGGGTCTCCTCACCGGGCTCATCCAGACCGACGCACCGATCAACCCCGGCAACTCCGGCGGCCCCCTCGCCAACGGCGAAGCGAAGGTGATCGGCATCAACACGGCCATCGCCTCGATGTCAGGAGGCAACGACGGTGTCGGCTTTGCCGTGCCGGTCGAGGATTTCGCCGACCTGCTCGACGAGGTGGAGGCTGCAGGCGGTGTCGACGCACCTGCGGTCCCCGCCCCCGAGGGATCGGGGCTCGATAGCCTGATCCCGGGCCTTGGGAACCTCCCCGGCTTCGACGAGCTCCAGGACCTCCTCGAAGACCTCCTGAACCCCCAGGGCGGCCAGGGTGGGATGGGCCAGGATCTGCTGCCGGGGCTCGACGAGCTCCTCGACGAGTTGTTCCGACCCGAGACCACCCCCCAGCCCAATCCCCAGCAGGACCTCGATTCGCTTCCGAGCCTCGACGAGCTCCTCCAGGAGCTCTACGGAGCGGCGGGGATCCCCGAGGAGCTCGGAAGGGTGCTGGACGAGCTGTTCGGCACGTCGGTGCCGGGCACGGTTCCCGACAGCGGCGGGAGCTCCGCATGACGACGATCGACGCCCCCACCCCCATGACCGGGCGTGCCCCCGTGTCCCATGCCATCCAGCTGCGTGAGGTGATGTCCGAGCTCCAGCGGGTCATCGTCGGCCAGGAGCGTGTCCTCGAGCGGGTGCTCGTCGCCCTCCTCGCAGGCGGGCACTGCCTGCTCGAGGGCGTCCCCGGACTCGGGAAGACCCTCACCGTGTCGACCCTCGCGCGCACGCTCGGCGGCACCTTCACCCGGATCCAGTTCACGCCCGACCTGCTCCCTTCGGACATCGTCGGCACCCGCGTGTACCGGCAGTCCAGCGAGTCGTTCGACGTCGAACTCGGCCCCGTGTTCGCGAATTTCGTGCTCACCGACGAGATCAACCGCGCGCCCGCGAAGGTGCAGTCGGCCCTGCTCGAGGTGATGGCGGAGCGGCAGATCTCGCTCGGCGGGGTCACCCATCCCCTCCCTGATCCGTTCCTCGTGCTCGCCACGCAGAACCCGATCGAGTCCGAGGGCGTCTATCCCCTCCCGGAGGCACAGCGTGACCGGTTCCTGATGCGGATCCCGGTGGACTATCCGACGGCCCTCGATGAGCACGAGATCGTCGCAAGGGCAGGCGGCCCGACGATCGAGCCGGAAACCATCCTGTCGCTCGACGACGTGCGCGGGCTCCAGCGCGCAGCGGCCGCCGTGCATGTCGATTCCGTCGTGCAGGACTACGCGGTGCGCCTCGTCCTCGCCACCAGGGAACCGGACGAGCACGACGTCGCCATCGGCGGCCTCCTCGCCTACGGGGCGAGTCCTCGGGCGAGCATCGGACTCGTGCACGCCGGACGCGCCCTGGCACTTCTCCGAGGCCGCGACCACCTTCTGCCCCAGGACGTGTACGACATCTCGTACGACGTGCTGAACCACCGGCTCGTGCTGTCCTTCGACGCCGTTGCTGACGGTGTCACGGTCGACGACGTCCTCGTCGAGGTTCTCACCACGGTGCCGGCACCGAGGGTCAGTTCATCGCAACTCGCCGCGAGCGCCGCACGGGCGACCTTCGGATGAGGAGTCCCTTCGGCCGACGGCCCGGACCGCCAGCTGGCGTCGAGGATCTGCCGCGGGCACGGCGAACCACGTCTCCGTCGCAGGTCCCGACCGACCACCTCAGGCTCACGGTGCTCCGCCGCCTCGACGGACTGCTCGCAGGCGACCATGCGGGGCTGTTGCCCGGCCACGGCACCGAACGCGGCGAGGCCCGTCCCTACATCCCGGGTGACGATCCCCGCCACATCGACTGGGCCGTCACGGCACGCACCAGCGTCCCGCACGTCCGCGACACGATCGCCGACCACGAGCTGGAACTCTGGCTCGTCGTCGACAGCTCCTCGAGCCTCGCCTTCGGGACCGGACGAGCCACGAAGCACGAACTCGCATGGTCGGTGGCGGGGGCCTTCGCCCTCCTCGCCTCCCAGGGCGGGAACCGGATCGGTGCCGTGCGCACCACGCCGAAGGCAGGTGGAACGAGGCCCGAGATCATGCCAGCGCGAAGCGGCAGCCGACACGTCGGTGCCGTCCTCGCCGCCCTCCGCCGCGCGCCGATCGACGGCGAGGAAGGCGACCTACCCGGAGCCCTCGACATGGTCGCCCGCACTGCCAAGCGGCGAGGCCTCGTCGTCGTCGTGTCAGACTTCCTCGGTCGGGCCACCTGGGAACGACAGCTGCGAGCACTGGGGCAACGTCACGAGCTGATCGCCATCGAGGTGACCGACCCTCGCGAGGTCGACCTCCCGGATGTCGGGCTCATCTCCGTCGTCGACCCCGAAACGGGACGCCGCAGGCTCATCGACACCGCCAGAGCCCAGACTCGCGACCGCTATGGGAAGCTCGCCGACAGGCGACGCCGCGATCTCGCCGCCACCCTCGCCTCGTGTGGCGCCGACCACCTCACGATCCGGACAGACCGCGACTGGGTCCTCGACCTCGTCCAGTTCGTCGCCACTCGCAGAACCCGCCTCCTCGCACTGGGAGATCGACACCGATGAACGACTTCGGATTCCTCGCCCCCGCACGCCTCGCCATGCTGGCCATTCCGGCGACGCTCGCCATCACCTATGCCGTGATGCACGCGCGGCGACGGCGCTACGCGGTGCGGTTCACGACCCTCGACCTCCTCGACGAGGTCGCACCCGATCGCTCAGGGTGGCGCCGACACCTCACTGCCGCCCTGCTCCTGGTCGCCGTCATCACCGCGACCCTCGCCTTCGCCCGACCCGTCGTCGCCGGGGAGATCAAGCAGGCCCAACAGATCGTGATCCTCGCCATCGACACGTCGATTTCGATGGAGGCCGACGACGTCACCCCGTCGCGGGCGACGGCCGCGAGGGAGGCCGCTGGTACCTTCCTCGACACGGTTCCCGAGGGAGTCGCCGTCGGTGTCGTCGCGTTCGACGGCAGGGCCAAGCTCCTCATCTCGCCGACGACTCGCCTCGACGCCGTTCGCAGAACCATCGAGCGCGAACCCACCCTGGGCGAGGGAACGGCCATCGGTGAGGCGGTCTTCCTCGGACTCGACGCCATCGACGACGCGATCGTTCGTGCCGAGAACGACGACACCAGCGCCAAGCCGGTGGGGACGATCGTGCTGCTCTCCGATGGCGACACGACCTCCGGTCGCCCCAACGACGAGGCTGCATCCGAGGCACAGGACCGGAACGTCACCGTGCATACGATCGCCTTCGGTACCGACAGCGGGACGATCCCCGACGGGATGGGTGGCCGAATCCCGGTGCCGGTCAACCGCCAGGCGCTCGAGCAGCTCGCCTACCAGACCGACGGTCGCGCCCTCACCGCTGTCAGCGCCGAGGAGCTGAGCCAGGTGTACGAGGATCTCGGTCGCAGCGTCCAGGTCGAGGTCGTGCACGAGGAGGTCACCGATTGGTTCGCGGGTGCTGCGCTCGTCGTGCTCACCTTTGACGGAGCGGCATCTCTGATGTGTAGTGGGCGCGTGCCCTGTC
>JAWOGV010000009.1:0-3584 GCA_046496605.1 Acidimicrobiia bacterium
GATCGACTCCACGGAGTCGGCCGACTCCGCGGGGTCGGGCTGCGAACGGGTACGGTGGACCGACTCGAGGAACGCTGCGATCCCTGCAACGACATTCTGTGTCCGGAGCGAGTCAACGGCATCAAAGGCATGGGTCGCCCCGCTGAGCGCGGCGAATGCGACCGGTCGCGACGACACTGCTTCCAACGCCGCCACGAAGTGCTCCGATTCGTGGATCGGGACGAGGGAGTCGTTGGCTCCGTGGACCACGAGGAACGGAGGAGCATCCCGGTGGACGTGATCGATCGGCGATCCTCGGTGGAACTTCTCAGGCTCGACGTCCGGATCCGCCTTGATCAGCGCCTTCGTGACGATGGGCCAGAAGTCCCTGATGCCGGTGCGGTCGAGGAGGTCATAGACGCCGTACATCACGGCAGCACCTGCGACCGGAGCCTCATCAGGGCGCCGGAGCGTCCACTCCGATGCTTGGTCGGTCAGGGCGACCAGCGACGCGAGGTGCGCCCCCGCCGAGCCTCCCGTCACGAACAGCGCCGCGGGATCGATCCCGTACTCATGGGCGTTGTCGCGAAGCCACCGCAGCCCCCCGTGGAGGGCGACGATCTGGTCGGGAAACGTCGCCTCGGGCACGAACGGATAGTCGACGCTCACCACGATCCATCCTCGGGCGGCCATCTCCTGGATGAGTGGCTGGGCCTGCTGCCGACGATGGCCCCCACCCCACGAGCCGCCGTGGATGTGCATGAGCAACGGAGCCCGCGCAGTGCGTTCCCGGGTCGAGCGATACAGATCGAGGAGCAACGACGGGGCATACTCGATCGCGTCGATGCGTTCGATCCCAGGCCGCAACCGATACGGGTAGGGGACCAGGATGGAACGCCACCGCAGGGCGGGCCTGTCGACCGTCGCAACCGACGCGACAGCCGACCGCATCTCGCCGAGGGACCGGACCGACCGTCGGATCATGATCAGGATCAGGATCAGTGTCGCCGCGGCGAACACGAGCCCGAGCCTGCCGATCGGCGAGGAGTGCACGCCAACGGCGAGACCGACGGCCGTCACCACGGACATGACGAGGAGCCACAGCGGTGCCAGCTCGTTCGCGATCATGACCTGCATCCAGGGCGGACGCACGACGGCGGACCGCTGCGTCAGCGGGGGTCGGACGCCGTTGATGGCGAGACCGAGCATGATTGCCGAGACGGCGAACAGGAGGATCGACACGGGCGGCAGGCTACGCCATCACCGGAGCGGGCCCGACGGTTGGTACCGTGGCGCCGATGACGGGATTCGCTCTCACCTACGACGGCCCTGTCGCTGTCGCCACGATGCGCGATGGGGAGAACCGGATCGGCAGCGACATGCTCCGATCCTGGAACTCCATGTTGGACGACGTGACCGACAACGACTCCGTCTCATCGCTCGTCGTCGTCGGCTCCGATCGGTACTGGTCGACGGGTCTCGACCTCGAGGAGGTGGGCGGGCTCACCGAGGTCGACCAGTTGTCGTTCATGCGGCGCGTCGACCTCCTGCTCGGGCGCATCCTCGAGCTCCCGTTGGTGACGATTGCCGCGCTCAACGGACACACCTACGCGGCAGGCGCCCTCCTCGCTCTCGCGCACGACTTTCGCATCATGCGACAGGACAAGGGGTACTTCTGCCTGCCGTCGATCGACGTCGGAATCCCCTTCAGCCCCGGGATGTCGGCCCTCATCACGGCGAAGCTCCCCCAGCCGATCGCTCACGACCTCGTGGTGAGCTGCCGGCGGATCGGCGGCACGGAGGCCGAACGTACCGGCGTCGTCAACAGGGCAACAGACGTCGACAGTGTGCTCGCCGTGGCCGTCGGGCTCGGGCACGAGTATTCGGGCAAGGACCCCGCGACGATCCGGGCCGTCAAGAGGCGGCTGTACCCCGAAGCCACCTCGATGCTCTCCGTGGACGAGTGAGGCACCCGATCGACCTCGGCTCGGTCGCCGTCCTCCGGTACGGCCCGAAGGACATCCGATTCTTCACGGACGGTTGGGGACCTCGGGAGCTGCTCGAGCCCATCGACATCATGGCCATGCCTGCCGATCCACTTCCCGTCGCGTGGCTCTCGGAGAACGGTGACGAGCACACGATCACACGTCACGGGACGTTCACCAGCCCGCTCGAGCTCCTCCCGAGCCGGGCACGGACCGGCTCCGTCATCTCGATCGGACCTCGCTCGCGATCCAGCCGCAGCGTCGTCCTCATGCCGGCGTGGAACGAGCACGAGCCGCGCGTCCGCGTCGCAATCGCACGGAGCCTCGCCCGTCGAGGTATCGAGTCGATCATCCTCGAGAACGCGTACTTCGGGTCACGACACCCCGACCCGCACTCGGGGCACTCGATCCGCACCGTCGCCGACTTCATGGTGATGGGGGCGTCCGCGTGCATCGAGGCACGAGGGCTCCTCGCCACGGTGAGGGAGAGCGGCAGGACAGCGGGTGTCGCGGGATACTCGATGGGAGGCAACACCGCGGCGCTCGTCACCGCGACCGTCCCCTTCCCCGTTGCCTCCGCTCCGCTGGCCGCTTCGCACTCCCCTGCCCCGGTGTTCCTCGATGGCGTGCTCCGACACGGGATCGCATGGGACGCCCTCGGTGGGCAGGACCAGGCGAACCGGCTCCGATCCGTACTCGGCCGCGTCTCGGTGCTCCACCTCGATCCTCCTGACCATGCACGCCACGCGATCATCGTCGCCGCCCGCTCGGACGCATACATCCCGGCCTCGGCGACCATGGATCTTGCCGATCATTGGCCGGGAAGCACACTCCGGTGGGAGCCCGGCGGGCACGCGACCCTCGTGTGGCTGCGCAAGGAGCGCCTGGCGAACGCGATCGTCGAGGCGTTCGACCGGTTCGAGCCGGCTCGGGAGGACTGAGGGACACAGGATCGTCCAGGCGCATCCGACCGTCACATAGGCTTGGTGGCCACCGCACGCTCAGGGAGCCGTGAACCGATGGGCTGGAACGCACATGACATCCCAGATCTGACGAACCGTGTCGCCGTGGTGACAGGTGCGAACTCGGGCCTCGGACTTGAATCCGCTCGCGAGCTCGCCAGGGCCGGAGCGAAAGTCTTCATGGCGGCGAGGAACACGGACAGGGCCGAGGCCGCGAGGCGGGACATCCTCGCCGACCTGCCGGACGCCGAACTCGATGTGATCGAACTCGACCTTGCATCCCTGCGGTCCGTGCGATCCGCGACATCCGCCCTCGCCGGGGCAACGGAGAGGCTCGACATCCTCATCAACAATGCAGGCGTCATGGGCATCCCCCGACGCCTGACCGAGGACGGATTCGAGATGCAGCTCGGCACGAACCACTTCGGCCACTTCGCGCTCACTGCGCTCCTGATCGATCTGTTGCGCGCTGCCGACGCCGCACGGGTGGTCACCGTGACCTCCACGGGGCGCAACTACGCGGCACGACTCGACCCGGAGGATCTCTCCATGGAGGGGTCGTATGATCCCTGGCGAGCGTACGGACGATCCAAGAGGGCGAAATGGAAGTTCGCCCTCTTGGATCGTCCGTACGCTCGCCAGGGATCATACGACCCCT
>JAWOGV010000117.1:0-3344 GCA_046496605.1 Acidimicrobiia bacterium
AGAGGCGTCCACCGGACACGTATGCGAACGTCAATCCATCCGGTGACCACGAGATGTCCCACGCTTGGATGTGCTGAGCATCCGCGTTGTCCGTGATGTTGAGGGGAGGCGTGCCGGTGACGTGCATCACGAAGATGTCCTCAATCGCATACGCGATCCTGGAACCGTCAGGTGACCAAACGGGACGAAACGCGTCCTGGCCGTAGGCGCCCGTCAGGTCGACGGCATTCGTGCCATCCGCCTCCATGGTCCAGATGGACCATCGCTCGCCCTCATCGGAGGTGTACGCGACCAAGCCATCGTCGGGAGGGAGCGCGTCCACCGGTCCAGCCGTAGCCGGTGCGAGGAACACGGCCACCGCAAACGAGGCGACCAACATGAAAGATCGAGGTCTTCTGCCCACCATCGAAGTCATCCTTCTGACAGGACCGACTCCGCGCCGAAACGCGCCGACGGAAGTCGGAGCGGAGGCCACAGCCACGGCGACGAGCCGAACCGGCCTTTCACGGACATTGTCGCGCCGATCGATAGGGCTGTCTCTCTCGTTCCTGCGTAACTCACGTCCTCCCTCGGGGCGTCAGTTACGCAAGAACGGAGGGGGACGGGCTTGGACTGATTCTGGATCGGGGTATGGCAGCGTCGGTATCGGAGCACCTCGGATCGACCAAAGGAGGACCGATCATGGAAAGGCGCTACCTGATACTGCTCCTCGCGATCGCCTTGCTCGTGCTGGCGGTGGTGCCGGCGGCATTGGCGGGCCCGAAGGGCACCGACCGCCCATTCAAGGGGTCGGCGACGGGCGAAGCCCTGTTCGGATACGATGACGGCCAAGGGTCGAAGGGCCTCAGCAACGTGTTCGACTGCGACGAGGGGGTGGGATTGCCGCCCGAGATCCGCGACTACTTCCGGATCACGACGTTCACCAGCGCCGACGGCGTGGCGAGCCACCTGGGGAAGGTGCACATGGAGTTCGCCCACTGCGCGAATCCCTACATCGGAGGACCGGTCGACGGGCAGCTCGGCATCGTCGCCGCCAACGGTGACGTCCTATACGGCGAGTACAACGGCACCGAGGACGGGATCCTCGTCACGTTCCTGCCGAAGATGTCCTCGGCACGGCCGACCTGCGAGCTCCTCAACGGGGTGCCGTGTGAGAGCACGGGACGCTTCGCCGATGCCTCGGGCAACGCACTCCTCCAAGCGGGTGCGGAGCAGTCCGACCCGGACGACCCCTTCGTTCCGTGGTCGTGGTGGGGCGACTGGAAGGGGGAGATCAGCTACTGAACTCCCCATCATCGATCGAACACCAATCGCACGGCACCGGACCATCCCTCTGCTTGGGGATGGTCCGGGCGCGCGTGCAACCCCGGACAGGCACTGGCTCCTCGGGGGTGGGAGCTCGCCTGGCTCGTTCCACGACCCGCTCGAGGCGGCTGGTCGCGTAGACTTCGTGAGTCGTGCGATTCGAGATGCTGGGACCGCTTCGGGTCCTCGACGTCGAAACCGAAGTCGATGTCGGCGGGCCCCGCCAACGCACCGTCCTCGCGATCCTCCTCGCCTCACACCCCGATCCCGTCTCGGTGGACCGCCTCGTCAACGAGGTGTGGGACGGTGACGCGCCCGGCACCGCAGACCACGTGATCCGCACCTACATCTCCAACCTCCGGGGCGTGCTCGGGGATCGCATCGTCTCGGATGGGCACCGCTACCACCTCGACCTCACGCAGGACACGACCGACACTGCGGAACTCGCGGACGCGCTGGCACAGGGCCGAGCGCTCCTCGACGTCGACGCCGCCGCCGCTCACGATCGGCTCGCTCCGGCGGTGGCCCTCCATCGCGGCCGCCCGTTCGACGGGTCCTCCGACGTGGCGCCAACGGTCAGGATCATGGGTGATGCGTTCGAGGAGCAGTATCTCCAGGCTGTGGAAACACGAATCGAGGCCGCCTTGCGACTCGGCCGGCACGAGCAGGTCCTCCCCGACATCGAGTCCCACGTTCGGAGCCATCCCCATCGGGAGCACGCAGCCGGGCAGCTGATGCTGGCCCTCTACCGTTCCGGTCGCCAGGCAGACGCCCTCGGCGTCTTCCGGGATCTGCGCCACGAGCTGGTGGAGCAACACGGCATCGATCCGTCCCCGGAGCTCGAGGATCTCGAGCAGCGAATCCTGCTCCAGGACGCCGGGCTTTCCCTGCGGCCGCCGCACAACGTTCCGGCGCCGATTTCGAGCTTCATCGGCAGGCTCGCCGAGCTCGGCGAGATCACCAAGCAGATCGAGACGTTCCGCCTCGTGACCCTCACCGGGGCCGGCGGGGTCGGCAAGACCCGCCTGGCTCGTGAGGCGGCGATCGAGGTGCTCGACGACTTCCCGGACGGCGTGTGGTGGATCGACGTCGCTGCCGTCGAGGACCCCGGCGATGTCGTGGAACGCACGGCGCAGGTGCTCGGTGTCCCCGCGCAGCCCGGCCGCACCCTCGCCGACGTCCTCGGCCGCTACCTGTCGGTACGCACGACGCTCCTCGTCTTCGACAACTGCGAACACCTGACACCCGGCATCGGAGGCATGATCGCGGCGTTGCTCGATGCCGGTCCCGAGGTCAAGGTCCTCGCGACCAGCAGACGGCCGCTCGACGTGGGGGGTGAGCTCCGCTCATCGGTACCACCCATGAGCCTTCCGGTATTGGACGATCCCGACTACGTACCGGGGACCTCGGACGCGGAGCGACTGTTCCGGGCAAGAGTCGAGGAGGCGACGTCTGTGTCCATGTGGAGGAGCCCTGACGCCGCGGAGGACAGTGCCCGCATCTGTGTCCGGCTCGACGGCATCCCCCTTGCGATCGAGATGGCCGCGGCGCGCACGACGGTGCTGTCACCCGGCCAGATCTCAGCTCGTCTGGAAGAGGGCACCGACCTGCTCGTCTCCTCGGAGGTCGACCGTCATCCACGCCAACGCACCCTCGAGGCGACCATGGAGTGGAGCTACGCCCTCCTCGATGTCGCCGAACGTGCCGTGTTCGAACGGGTCTCGGTATTCGTGTCCTCGTTCGACATCGACGCAGCCCAAGCCGTTGCGGGGTTCGAGCCCGTCAACCCGGACGATGTCCTCAACGCCATCGCCGGGATCGTCTCCGCCTCGATGCTGGTCGCCGAGCGAACAACCGACACCATGCGCTATCGCATGCTCGCCACGATGCGAGAGTTCGCCCGACGGAAGCTGGAAGCGTCCGGGGTGGTGCATTCGGCTGAGCAGCGGCACGCCCACCACCACATTGGACTGGCGGCGGCGGCCGGGGGGAGGCGTTTCACGCCATCGTTCACGGACGCCATGGCACGGCTCGAGGCG
>JAWOGV010000317.1:0-3523 GCA_046496605.1 Acidimicrobiia bacterium
CATCGACGCGGACGCAGTCCGTCGCAAATTCGGGGTGGACCCGGACTCGATACCCGACTACCTCGCGCTCGTCGGCGATACCGCAGGCGGCATCCCGGGCCTTCCGGGCTGGGGAGCCAGGTCCTCCGCCGCGGTCCTCGCCCGGTACGGCCACCTCGAGCACATCCCCGCATCCGAGGCGGATTGGGACGTGAAGGTACGCGGGGCGGGGAAGCTCGCCGGGACCCTGCGAATCTCGATGGACGCCGCCCTCCTCTTCAGGGATCTGGCGACGCTTCGCACGGATCACGACATACCCCAGTCCCTCGATGACCTCGAGTGGCGAGGCGCCGACCGGCAGGCCTTCGAGGCCATGTGCGATGAGCTCGGGTTTGGAGGTATCCGGAGCCGTCCGTCTCGTTGGCGTGGCGATCCCCCATCGGGGGCTGCCTCGACCACCCCGATCTGAACGAGAAGAGGGAGGGCCATGGGGCCCTCCCTCTCGATCGAACGACGTCCCTGGTCAGCTGACCGGGTCGAGATCCATCGGATCGGCGACCTGTTCCTGGAACACGAACTCGGGGTATGCCTCGCCGCCGTGCTCGGAGCGGTCGAGGCCCTCGCGCTCCTCGTCGGCGCCGACCCGCATCCCGAGGGTCACATCGATGAGCTTGAACACGATGTATGACGTCCCGAAGGCCCACCCTGCGATCGCAGCGGCACCGATCAGCTGGGTGCCGATCGACGCATCGCCCGAGAACAATGCCACCGCCAGGACGCCCCACAGGCCGGCTGCGCCGTGGACGGACACGGCTCCGACCGGGTCGTCGACACCGATGCGCTCGAGCAGGATGACCGAGAACACCATGATGACGCCTGCGATCAGCCCCGTGAGGACCGACAGGCTGAACGAGATGCTCGCGGTGCCTGCCGTGATCCCGACGAGGCCGGCGAGGACGCCGTTGAGCGTGAAGCCGACATCCGGCTTCCCGACCACGATCCAGGCGGTGATCATCGCTCCGAGGGCTCCCGCGCATGCCGCGAGCGTCGTCGTCACCGCAGGGAAGGCGATGTCCTGGCCGACCGCAGCGAGTGTCGACCCGGCGTTGAAGCCGTACCAGCCGAACCAGAGGATGAAGACACCGAGGGCGCCGAGTGTCACGGAGTGGCCGGGTATCGCCCTCGGCTTCCCGTTCTCGTCGTATTTCCCGATCCTCGGCCCGACGACGACCGCTCCTGCGAGGGCGCAGACACCACCGAGCATGTGGACGACGCCGGAGCCCGCGAAGTCGAAGAAGCCGAGTTCGGCCAACCAGCCGCCGCCCCAGACCCAGTGGGTGACGATCGGGTAGATCAGGCCGGTGATGAACGGTGTGTACATGAGGTAGGACGTGAACTTCACCCTGCCGGCGATCGCCCCCGAGATGATCGTCGCCGCGGTCGCCGCGAACACGACCTGGAAGAACCACTCACCTGCGCGTTCGGCATCGTTGAAGAACCAGACGTCGCCGAAGGCGAGGAAGCCGCCGAGGGACGAGCCCCCGTATGCCAGGGCGAACCCGAACGCCCAGTACACGACTCCTCCGACCGAGAAGTCCATCACGTTCTTCATGATGATGTTGCCGGCGTTCTTGGCCCTGGTGAATCCTGCCTCGACCAGGGCGAACCCCGCCTGCATGAACATGACGAGCGCTCCGGCGAGGAGGAGCCACACTGCGTCGACGGCTATGGCGACGTCGGTGATCGAGGCCTCCTGGGCCATGGCCCCTCCTGCGAGCGGGCCGAAGACGAACAGGGCGACCAGCGCCGTCGTCGTGATGATTCTGCGATTCATGGAATGCCTCCCGAACGGTGTGTTCTCGTGATCCAGGATGCGGGGACGCTACGGGCACCGGGTTTCGCGGCCGTTACCCGTGCGTTACGGCCTCTCGACAGGTGTGTTTCGTGGCGGTTACGGAGACGTGCCGCAGTGGTCGCGGCTTGACTGGGAACACACTCCGTATTGGACTGTGGGTCGATGCACGCGATCGAGGTCCGGGGATTGACGAAGAG
Source organism: Acidimicrobiia bacterium (assembly GCA_046496605.1). GTDB lineage: Bacteria > Actinomycetota > Acidimicrobiia > Spongiisociales > UBA5794 > SZUA-442. The sequence continues at coordinate 2,032 of JAWOGV010000317.1, forward strand.
GTACGGTGACGTCGAAGCCGTTCGCGGTGTCGACCTCTTCGTCGAGGCAGGGGAGGTGTTCGCGCTCCTCGGTCCGAACGGCGCAGGCAAGTCGACGATCGTCGAGATCCTCGAGGGTCACCGGGATTCGACCTCGGGCGAGGTCTCCGTGCTTGGACATGACCCGACGGCCCGTGAACGCTCGTATCGCGAGCGGATCGGCATCGTCCTCCAGGAGACGGCCATCGAGGAGCAGCTGACCGTCACGGAGGCGATCGACATCTACGGCGCCATGTACCCGCGCCGCAGGCCCGCTGCGGAGCTCGTCGAGCTTGTCGGACTGCACGAGAAGAGGTCCGCCCGCGTGAAGACCCTCTCGGGTGGGCAGAGGCGCCGGCTCGAGCTCGCCCTGGGGATCGTCGGGGACCCCGAACTCATCTTCCTGGACGAGCCGACGACGGGCTTCGACCCGTCAGCAAGGCGTCAGGCGTGGTCGATCGTCGAGAACCTCACGTCCCTCGGCAAGACCGTGCTCCTCACGACCCATTACATGGACGAGGCCCAGTTCCTCGCAGACCGGGTAGCGGTCATCGCGAATGGCCTGATCGTCGCCGAGGGAACGCCGGAGTCTCTCGGCGGCCGGTCGACCGCCGCGACGCTGATCACGTTCAACCGGGACGGAGCGAACATCGACGGGCTGCCCGCCGATGACGTCGTCATTTCCGAGAACGGGCGCGTCATCGTGCGCACGACCGAGCCGACCGCCGCGATCCATCGGATCTCGGGATGGGCCCTCGAGCGAGGCCTCGAGCTCGTCGACCTCGTCGTCTCGCGTCCGACCCTCGAGGACGTGTACCTCGACCTGACCGGGGAGGTCGAGGATGGGTGACCATCCCTCGACCATGTCGCTCCTTGCGAGTCAGACGACCTACCAGAATCGGATCTTCTTCAGGAACCCGACTGCGGGTCGATTGCGCAGGGTGTCAGTCCCTTCGGACTGACCGGCGCGGCAAGCGGTTTTGTCTATGACTGGCGGCGAACGCAGTTCCGCGCAGCGCAGGACAAGTTGCAGAACATCATCACGCGCTGGCAGGCGGCGCTCGCAGCATTCGAGCAGCGCATCACCGATTTTGGCGCGCTGGATCCGGCCACACCGGTCGAAAGCAAAATGCAGTATCTCATGGAGGCGGCGCTGCTGATTGTCACCGAATCGATTCCAATTCCGGCATCGAACGATCCCGACGAGCTGCTGACGACGCTGAACACCACGCATAAAACCAATTTCCAGAACAGCTTGTCGGATCTTGAAAGCCTGCTGACAGCCGCCAGCCAGGTCGGCGCTTTTCACTCGGCGTTAGGCGCCAAGGCAAGCGATATCGCGTTGCATGATACGCAAACACTGGATCTCGCCGACAATCAAAAAGCCATCGTCAGCTTTACGCAAACCTTACTGACCAAAGTGCAGGGGCTGGCAGCGGACATCGACAAACGCCTGGCCACGGCAGACAGCCTG
>JAWOGV010000320.1:0-4250 GCA_046496605.1 Acidimicrobiia bacterium
GCGTCACTCCTCGATGAGATGGGGGTGACCCTCAACAGGAATGCGATCCCGTTCGACCCGCGTTCGCCCTTCATCACGTCGGGTATTCGCATCGGCACTCCGGCGGTCACAACCGCGGGGATGAAGCAGGAGCAGATGGTCACCCTCGGTAACGCCATCGTCGAGATCCTCCGCAGGCGAAACGATCCGGGTGTGCTCGACCAGCTACGCGCAAGGGTCGGCGAACTCGCGAGGGCCTTCCCGGCCTATCCGGTCGAGTTCAACGGATACGTCTGACAGGCTTTGACGCCGTCCATCCCGCACGACCGCACCCTGGCCGATTGCGACTGGTGTGCACGACCGAGGTACCCTGCCACGCACGACGATCCGGTTTGCGGCTTCGAGGACGGCACGTGAGCGACCCTGACACCTCCAGAGACGACGTGACGACCGAATCCTCGACGCATGTACCGAACCGTGACGCCATCACAGGCGCCTTCTCGAAGAACGCCGACCTCATCTCGTATATCGTCTCGGGCCTGATCATCGGACTCCTGCTCGATTGGTTCTTCTCCACCTCACCGATCATGGTGATCCTCTGGACCCTTGCGGGCATGAGCATCGGCTTCTGGAGGCTCTGGCAGGCCTCCGCGGTACTCGACGAAGAAGGCAGGAAGCGTGCCCATGGTGTCTGAAGACGCTTTCGACCCGTCTGTGATGCACTCGCCGTCGTCCGAGAAACGACCTGTCGAGGCGATCATCGGTCGCAACATCGCAAAGAGGGCGATCATCGTCGCTCCTTTGATCGTCACCGTCTTCGGGATCATCGGAGGCTGGCTCGGAGCGGCGTCGTCGGCCATCGGCATCGCCATCGTCGTGGTCAACTTCGTCCTCGGGGGGTACATCCTGGCGACGGCTGCGGGAGTGTCACTGGGCATGTATCATGCCGCCGCGCTGTTCGGATTCTTCATCCGTCTTGGCCTCATCACGTTGACGATGGTGCTCATCGTGAGCATCGTCGACATCGACCGGGTGGCCATGGGCGTTTCAGTGGTAGTCAGTTATCTCGTGCTGCTCTCGCTGGAAGCGGTAGCAGTCGCCAAGGGCGCGGAAAGGGAACTCGAGTGGACGAACTGATACTCGCGATCGAGGAATGCGACCTCTCGGAGAACGCGGTGTGCGCTCCCGAGAACGTCACCGATCTGTTCGAGTTCCGTAACGCAGTCGTTGATGTCTTCGGTTTCCCCATCACCCGAACGGTCTTCCTGATCTTCCTCGCCGCCGCCTTCGCAGTCGCCCTCATCTACTTCGGGCTGCGCAAGAGGGCCACGAGGCCATCGAAGTACCAGCTCAGCATCGAGAGCCTCATGAACTTCGTCCGCGACGAGATCGCGATCGGAATCATTGGTCCGGTCGGGATTCGCTACTACCCGTACCTCATGGCCCTCTTCATCTTCATCCTCATCGGCAACGCCTTCGAGGTGACACCCTTCATCAACTTCCCGATCACCTCGAGAATGGCGATCCCGCTCTTCCTCTCTCTCCTCACGTGGGTCATCTTCATCGTGGTGGGCTTCAAGCGAAACGGGATCAGCTACCTGACCGCCATCATCTGGCCACCGGGGGTCCCCATTGCGCTCAAACCGCTCGTGGGTGTCATCGAGTTCTTCTCGACCTTCCTCGTGCGTCCCTTCTCGCTCGCCGTGCGACTCTTCGCGAACCTCGTGGCCGGCCATGTCATGCTGTCGCTCCTCCTCACGACGGCGCTCGTGTCGATTACGGCCTTCGTGGCAGGAGACATCTCTGCGGTCAAGGGCCTCTTCGGCATCGCGTGGTGGGCCCTCGCTCTCGCAATCTTCGTGTTCGAGGTCATCGTGATCATGCTCCAGGCGTACATCTTCACCCTGCTCAGCGCCGTCTACATCGAAACGTCCGTCAACGCAGAACACTGATCTAGGTCCCGTCTGAAGAGACAAGGAAAGGGAAACAATGGAAGAACTCAAGGGAGCGTTCGCCCTCATCGGGTACGGCCTCGCGGCCATCGGTCCTGGTGTGGGCATCGGCCTGATCGCCGGCAACGCAGTCCAGGCAATGGCCCGTCAGCCGGAGGCTGCAGGCATGGTCCGAACCACGATGTTCCTGGGGATCGCGTTCACGGAGGCACTCGCCCTCATCGGCTTCGTGCTCTTCTTCCTCGCGTAGCCGGAGGAGCGAAGAATGCTTACGTACGCCAACGCAACCATGATCCTTGCGGTCGAGGAGTCGGGCGAGAGCGGGGGTATCGACCTCCTCCTGCCGGCTTCCGAGGAACTCATCGCGGGAATCATCGCGTTCTCGATTGTCTTCTTCTTCATCTGGAAGTGGGCAATACCTGCCCTCATAGTGATCCTCGCGGCCCGACAGGCGGAGATCGCGGCGGAACACGAGTCGGCCGAGAAGGCGAAGCTCGAGGCCGAGAGCCTCCTGTCGGACTATCGGGCGCAGATGGCGTCCGCCAAGGATGAGGCCGCCGGGATCGTCGCGGATGCCCGGGATGCAGGCGAGGTCGTCAAGGCGGACATCGTTTCCCGAGCCGAGACCGAGGCGAACCAGATCAAGGCGAGGGCCCACGACGAGATCGCCACCGAGCGCGAGCGCGTGTCAGGCGACCTGCGACGCCAGGTCGCTGACCTGTCGATCGAGGTGGCCGAACGGGTCGTCGGCGGAACGATCGATGCCGATCGGCAACGCCAGCTCGTCGACCGGTACATCGAAGAGCTCGGCGGGGTTCAGTAGCTGATGGATCACTCCACCGTTGAGGCAACGAAGGTCGACGGGTATGCGTCTGCATTGCTCGACATCGCGCGAGCCGAGGGGACGGACGCCAAGGTCACGGACGAGTTCTACTCCGCTGCAAACGCCCTCGCCGCCAACCCGGAGTTGATGGAGGTGTTGCGAGATCCGGCGATTCCGATGGAGCGGAAGCACGGGATCGTGAACGACCTGCTCGGATCCCGAGCGTCCGGTGTCACGGTGGCCGCCCTCAACTTCGTCGTCGCGGCAGGGCAGGCCAGGCACCTCAGGGACATCGCAGCGAGGCTCGCAGACCTCACCGCGGAGGCCGAGGGAGAGGTCGTCGCCGAGGTGCGGGCGCCGATGGAACTCGACGAGTCCCAGATCTCACGACTCCGCGAGGCCCTGGTACGGGCGACCGGCAAGCGCGTCCAGGTCAAGGTCGTCGTCGATCCCTCGGTCGTCGGCGGACTCGTCACAAAGGTAGGAGACACCGTGCTCGACGGATCGATCCAGGGTCGGTTCAACGAGCTTCGAGAGCAATGGGGCTGAGGCACGATGGCTGAACTGACACTGAACACCGACGACATCACATCAGCGCTCCGCTCCAATCTCGCGGACTGGTCGCCTTCCCTGGAATCCGAGACGATGGGCTACGTCACATCCGTAGGTGACGGGGTCGCCCGCGTGACGGGCCTCCCGAAGGCGATGGCTTCCGAGCTCCTCGAATTCCCCGGTGGCCTGCTCGGTGTCGCTCTCAACCTCGACGAGGACTCCATCGGTGCGGTGATCATGGGTGACGCCTCGGGCGTGGAGGAGGGCGACGAGGTCCGTTCCACGGGACGCGTTCTGTCGATCCCTGTCGGCGATGCACTCCTCGGTCGCGTCGTCAACCCCCTCGGGATCCCCATCGATGGCAAGGGGGATCTCGGTACCACGGAACGTCGGTTGCTCGAGACCCAGGCGCCAAGCGTCGTGCAGCGCCAGCCCGTCTCCGAGCCCCTGCAAACGGGTATCAAGGCAATCGATGCGATGACTCCCATCGGCCGTGGTCAGCGTCAGCTGATCATCGGTGACCGCCAGACCGGCAAGACAGCGATCGTCGTGGACACGATCCTGGCGCAAAAGGGCCTCGGCGTGAAGTGCATCTACGTTGCGATCGGCCAGAAGAACTCTACGGTCGCCGAAGTCGTCGACATCCTGGAGCGCAACGGCGCCATGGAGTACAGCGTGGTGGTCAATGCCTCGGCTGGGGACTCCGCAGCACTCCAGATGTACGCGCCCTACGCAGGGTCTGCCATTGGACAGCACTGGATGTACAACGGCCAACATGCGCTCGTCATCTTCGACGACCTCACGAAGCAGGCGGTGGCGTACCGCGAGATCTCGCTGCTGCTGCGGCGCCCACCGGGCCGTGAGGCGTACCCGGGTGACGTGTTCTACCTCCACAGCCGGCTCCTCGAACGGTGCGCGAAACTCTCCGAGCTCGTCGGAGAGTT
>JAWOGV010000356.1:0-4531 GCA_046496605.1 Acidimicrobiia bacterium
GTTGGGGTTGTCCGCCTCGAACTTGTCGTTGAACGCCTCCATGAACGCAACCATCGGCGGGTTCTGGTGCACCAGGACACGCAAGGTCACATCCTCGCCACCTGCGCCGCCAGCGCTCGTCGTCGTTTCGCCGTCTCCACCCGCCGCCGTCGTGTCGGTCGAATCGCCGTCGCCGCCACAGGCAGCGAGCACCATTCCGAGCACGACAACGAGGATCAGGAATGACCATCGTTTGGCCTTCACTGGATGTCCTCCTTGCACATGAGTCTTCTTCTTTGTCGCCCCCGCGACCACACGTCGTGGTTGGGAGCGCTCTCAGGCTACTGTAGACCCACCGCACAGAGCCGTCAAGTTGACTGATTTCCGATGTGGGGATACGCTTGGGGAGCGCTCCCATACATAGTCGGTGGCGATAGACCCCATGAAGACCAACCTCACGCTCGAAGACATCGGCCGCCTCGCAGGCGTCTCCCGCTCGACGGTGTCGCGCGTGATCAACGACTCGACGAACGTCCGGCCGGATGTGCGTGAGCGCGTCCTCGATGTGATCGGCAGGACGGGCTACACGCCCAACGCGGCGGCACGGTCACTCGTGTCGGGACGCACCGGCCTCATCGGGCTCGTGATCCCCAGCCGGGTGCACAGCCTCTTCGCGGATCCGTACTTCGGGCGACTGATCCAGGGCATCAGCGCGGCGAGCAACCGCTCAGGGACGTCGCTGACCCTCTTCCTCCTCCAGAACGAGTCGGAGGAGGAGGCACTCTTCCCGAGGGTGGCCAATCCTGGGTTCCTCGACGGCCTGATCCTCACTGCGACGCGGATGCGGGATCCACTCCTCGCGAAGATGGCGGTCAGCGACGTCCCGATCGTCGTCGTCGGTCGACCTGACGTCGATGGCGTGAGCTACGTCGACGTCGACAATCATGGTGGGGCGCGCATGGTCGCCACGCACCTCTGCGAGCTCGGCTACCGGCGCATCGGTCTGGTGGGTGCGCCGACCGAGACGACCGCAGGACTCGATCGGCTCAACGGCTTCGTGGAGGGACTCGCGGAGTGCGGCATCGCACTGAACCCGCAGTTGCGCGCAGACGGGGACTTCTCCGAGATGAGTGGGTACCGGGCGATGAAGCGGATCGTCCCGCACCGACCCGACGCGGTGTTCGCAGCATCCGACACCATGGCGATCGGCGCCCTGCGGGCGCTGCGCGAGGACGGCATCGAGGTGCCCACTGACCTCGCCCTCGCGGGCTTCGATGGCTCGTCCGCGTCGGCGACGGCAAGCCCTCCGCTGACCACCGTCCTCCAGGACGTCCACGCGACCGGCATGCGAGCCGTCGAGGTGCTGAATTCGATCATCGACGGTCGTGCGTCAGCTCCGACCGTCGACATCCAGGAGGTTCGACTGATCGTTCGCTCCTCCACGGGCGGCGATCCGACCCACACCGGCGAAGGGGACCCCGTTGACACCTCCTGAGCGAGGAATACCGCTGGCCCCCGACACCTCGGAGCTCGTCATCCATGACATGACGCTGTCGGAGAAGATCGGGCAGATGACCCAGGTCTCGAACGACTCGATCGAGCCCGCCGAGGTTGCGGTTCATGCGATCGGGTCGGTGCTCAGCGGAGGGAACGGCAACCCGTCGCCCAACTCCCCCGAGGCGTGGCTCGACATGGTTGGGGCCTTCGCCGATGCCGCATCGCAGACCCGATTGGGGATCCCGCTGATCTACGGGGTCGATGGCGTCCACGGACACAGCAACGTGAGGGGAGCGACCGTCTTCCCCCACAACATCGGCATCGGCGCGATCGGGGACGCCACCCTCGTCGAGCAGATCGGCCGCGCCACCGCCACCGAGATGCGTGCGACCCGCGTGGACTGGACCTTCGCCCCGACGGTCGCCGTCGCACAGGACATCCGGTGGGGACGGACCTACGAGAGCTACGGGCGTGATCCCGACCTCGTCGGCAGACTCGGCGCCGCGCTCGTGACGGGACTGTCGTCGAGGGACGACCCTTCGCGCCGCGTCCTCCCATGCGCGAAGCACTTCGTCGGGGACGGGGGTGCACAGTGGGGCACCGTCGATCGCAAACCCTGGATGGACTGGTGGGACGGCTGGGGCACATCGTGGAGCATCGACCAGGGCGATGCGAGGATCTCGGAGGCGGAGTTGAGGGAGCGCCATCTCGCTCCCTACGTCTCAGCCATCGCTGCGGGGGTCATGAGCATCATGGCGTCGTACAGCTCCTGGAACGGCGTCAAGCTCCACTCCCACGCCGGCCTCCTCACCACCGTCCTGAAGGAGGAGTTGGGGTTCGAGGGCTTCATCATCTCCGACTGGATGGGGGTCGACCAGATCGAAGCCAGCTACGAGGACAGCGTCGTACGGGCGATCAACGCAGGGATCGACATGGTGATGGTGCCGATCGACTACCAACGGTTCATGCGCGTGATGCACGGCGCGGTCGCGGATGGGCGGATCGCCATCGAGCGGATCGACGATGCCGTGCGCCGCATCCTGCGCACCAAGCGATGGCTCGCGTCCGGTGCAGTGACCGGGGAACAACCCCCACTGTCCGCCGTCGGATCCCCGGACCACCGACGGCTCGCCGCCACCGCAGCACGGCGAAGCGCGGTTCTGCTCAAGAACGAACGCGCCCTTCCACTCGAGGGCTGTCGTGAGATCCTCGTTGCGGGTCAGGCAGCTGACGACATCGGGCTTCAGTGCGGGGGATGGACGGTCGGTTGGCAGGGAGGCGAAGGTCCCACGACACCAGGCGTCACATTCCTCCGGGCACTCGAGGAGCGATTCGACGGAACGGTCACGTTCGCTCCCACCGGATCCGACGGACACGACACGACGGCTGAGGTCGGCATCGTGCTCGCCGCCGAGGAGCCGTACGCGGAAGGCCCGGGGGACCGCGCCGTCCCCGACGTTCGCCCCGATGACAGGATCGTGTTCGAGCGCATGCGCGCGCGCTGCCGCACGCTCATCCTGGTCGTGTACTCCGGTCGGCCACTCGTGATCAGTGACATGCTCGACCGATCCGATGCCGTGATCGCCGCGTGGTTGCCGGGGAGCGAGGCAACCGAACTCCCCGACCTCCTGCTCGGGCGCTCGCCCTTCGAAGGGAGGCTCCCGCAGCCGTGGCCCGCGTCGCCCGACGACCTCGCACCCGATGCGGAGAGCAGCCTCTTCCCCGTTGGCCATGGCCTGCGAACACTCCACACGACAGGGGGTCACCGATGAGCACCTCGACGATCCGAAACCACGCCCGCTCCCGGGCGGATACGACGCCCGCTCGACTGTCGCCGGAGGAGGGACCCTTCGTGGACATCGACGGCGAGCGGTACTACATCGTTCCCGACGTGGACCGCATGCCACCGTTCCTGATGTCGATCGTGAGCGATGGCGATCGGTGGATGTTCCTGTCGAGCGCCGGCGGTATCACCGCAGGCAGGCGCGATGTGTCCCGGGCGCTGTTCCCCTACGAGACCGATGATCGACTCCACACCCAGGGGGGCAAGAACGGTGCCGTGACGGTCATCCGCCTCCTCGACCGCGACCGGGACGATCTCTGGCATCCGATCACGGGCAGGACTCGACGCCACCAACGACGAACCCTCGCAAAGTCCGTGACCGGCCATGCGGTCATCGTCGAGGAGCACGACACGTCGACCGGCCTCACGTTCCGCTCCTCATGGGCAACAAGCGAACGGTACGGGTTCATCCGCACGGCGACACTCATCAACGACGGCGAGGACATCCGATCCCTCGAGATGATCGACGGGTTGGTCAACATCCTGCCCCATGGCCTCGAGCCGTCCCTCTACCTGCCGATGGGCAATCTCGCGAACGCCTACAAGCGCAGTGAGATGCTCGACCCGGACCTCGGCCTCGCCGTGTACTCCCTCGAGTCGCTGGTCAGCGACCGCCCAGAACCGGCCCAGGCGCTGCGCGCGACAACCGTCTGGTCGACGGGCGCCGACGGAGCGGCCGTCTCGCTCGACCCTGGCGCGATACGGGACTTCCGAGCGGGCGAAGGAGTCGCCGGTGGCTCCAAGACAACGGGTGTTCCGGGCGCGTACCTGCTGCACGCGGCAGTGGAGCTCCGACCAGGGGAGAGCCGAACTTGGTTCATCGTCGCCGACGTCGGGATCGACCAGCAAGGCATCGCCGAGCTGCGGCATCGGTTGCGATCGCTCGTCGACCCGTCGACCGAGCTCGTCACCTCGGTGGCCGCCACCGCGAGAGAGCTCGCCGAGGTGATGGCACGCACCGACGCCCTCCAGTGCACCGAGGACGAGATCGCGACGGCACATCACCTCGCCAACGTCACCTACAACGTCATGCGCGGTGGTGTCCCCCTCGACGGCTACACCGTCGACACGGAGGAGTTCAGTCGCTACTTGTCGGTGCGAAACCGAGCCGTCGCAACCCGCCACGGCGCCTTCATCCGTCAGGTAGCGCACACCGATGACGCGAACCTCATGCGGCTCGCGCACGAGTACCTGCCCTTCTCGTTCTCGCGC
>JAWOGV010000034.1:0-6351 GCA_046496605.1 Acidimicrobiia bacterium
TCTTGATCCCGTAGCCGCCCTGGCCCACAAGCCAGAAGAACCCGTCAGCTTGATGATCGAAGCCGACAACGGGAACACGGTCGGGTGTGAAGGTGCGGATGCCGGCCCAACTCGATGAAACGCTCCGGATCGACAGGCTGGTCGCCTCCTCGATCCGCAGGATTCCCAGTGCCACGTCCTCCTCGTCTGGCCTTGCATCCGATGGGGGAGTCGGAAGCTCGCTGGCGGCAGACCCGAGGAGATTCATGCCTTCCGGCTTGAGGTACCAACGCTCGTCGACATCGATGACCATCGGCCATGAGCGGGCATCGAGTCCCGGATCGCACAGGAACGCGCTCCGCTTCAGCGGTACGAGGTCGAGAGGCGAGACTCCGGCCATGGCCGCGATCTGGTCCGCCCATGCGCCCGCAGCATTGACGATCACCGATGCGGTGATCACGACGTCTCCTGTCCGGATCACCCACTCCGATGACTTCGAGATCGCCGTCACACCGTGCTCGAGGAGGATCGTTGCTCCGTTGGCCATTGCCGTCGTTCGGAATGACATCTGGATGCCGTGCACGTCAAGGTCCATCGCCCCCGGTTCGAGGATGCCCTCCCTGATCACGGCTGTGTCTGCGACGGGGAACCGTTCGGTGACCTCGTCCACGGTGAGCATGGCGAGGTCATCGACCGTGGCGGAATACAGCTCATACAGCTCGGCGGTCGTGGCGGCCTGATCCGCGGTTCCCACGAACAGGACCCCACGGGGTGACGCGAGGCCTGCCCCGGTGAAGAAGGGCCGCGACGCCTTGGTGAGGCGTGGTACGACACCCGGTCCGTAGCACTCCGTATAGAGCGCTGCGGACCTCCCGGTTGCGTGGTACCCCAGCATCGGCTCGGTCTCGACGAGGACGACGGATGTGTGCTCGGAAAGGGACGCGGCGGCCGAGAGCCCTGCGATCCCGCCCCCGATGACAGCGATGTCGAATCTCATCGGCGCGACGGTACCGCGAATCGGCTTCCTCCGTTCCCCTAGGGTGGGGGTAGGAGGCCGCATGAAGGAACGGATCTATTCGACAGACGCATATGCGACCGCAATGGCCGCGACGGTCGTGAAGGCGGACACCGACGACAACCGGGTGCTCCTCGACCGCACGGTCTTCTATCCGGGCGGAGGCGGGCAGCCACATGACCTCGGCGACCTGGTGATCGGGGATGATCGCCTCAGGGTGGTCCGCGTCACGAGCGATGCAGACGGTGTCTGGCACTGGATCGAGGGTGCCGTTCCCGGTGTGGGGACTGCGCTCACAGGGGAGCTCGACTGGGAGCGCAGGTACGCATTGATGCGCACGCACACGGCGTTGCACGCACTGTGCGGGGTGATCTGGAATCGATTCCACAGCCCGGTCACCGGAGGGAACATGGAACCGGGGGAGGGGAGACTCGACTTCGACATCCCCGACTGGAGCGCGGACGTCCTTCCCGTCATCGAAGCCGAGCTCAACCAGGAACTCGCGCTGCGACGGCGCGTCGACGTGTCGTTCCTGCCCCGAACCGCCGCCGACGAGGACCCCAGCCTCATTCGGACGAAGGTCAACCTGCTTCCTGCGACGATCGACGAGGTGCGGGTCATCGACATCGTCGGACTTGACCGACAGGCGGACGGCGGGACGCACGTGGCCGAGACGGGCGAGGTCGGTTCCGTGACGATCCCCAAGGCCGAGAACAAGGGTCGGGGGTTCCGGAGGATCCGGGTCCGCCTGTCCGCTTGATCCGTCAGGGATCGGCGGGGCTGACGTCGCCGAGGTTCTCTCGTCCGATCTCGACCATGACCCGATCCAGTGGCTTGCGCCTGAGATCCGGCACGCGACAGTCATCCGCGGGGTATCCGACGGGGAACAGGATGAACGGTCGCTCGTTCTCGGGCCTGCCGAGCAGGGTTCGCAGGAATGCCATCGGGCTCGGCGTGTGGGTCAGGGTCACGAGACCCATGCGGTGGACGGCGTCGATGAACATGCCACATGCGATGCCGACGGATTCCTTGACGTAGTAGTGGTGGAGTCGTCGGCCATCATCACCGATGCCGTACCGCTGCTCGAAGACGACCACGAGCCACGGTGCGACCTCCAGGAACGGCTTCTCCCAGCCGGTGCCGAGCGGCTCGAGGTCATCCAACCAGTGCTGGGGGAGTCGCCCGCCCTCGTAGTTCCGGCGTTCCTCGGCTTCCGCAGCGTTCCGGACCGCACGCTTGACTTCGGCATCCTGGGTGATCACGAACGTCCACGGCTGCTTGTGGGCACCGCTCGGAGCCGTCGACGCTGCAGCTACCGCCGTTTCGATCATCTCCCTCGGCACGGGACGACTGGAGAAATCCCTGACGGACCGCCGTTGCTCCATCTCCAACAGAACCGTTCGGGCAGCCTCGATCTCGTCGCCCTGGGGAACGTCCAGTGCTCGATGAGGTACGGTCGGGAGTGCCACGGCAGGACCCTACGTGCGCTAGACGGTTGATTCAACTCCTCGCTGGGAATGATCGCGACGACCCGGTTGTTGTGTTCCGCATGCACAGGCCTTTGAACGTCGCATTTCCGACAATCTGGCGCGACGGCCTCGATCGGGAGCGTTGCAGACATCATGACGATTCGTGACCGCGCGGCGAGGATGAAGGTGGTTGTCGGTGTCGCTTTCGCCGGCTTGTTCGTTACGGCTTGCGGGGCGGCGGTTTCGGGCGACGATGCGGGTGACGCGGGCGCGCTCTCGAATACAACCGGTTCGTCGGAGGTCACCACGTCGGTTCCGGATCCATCGGCACCCGCCACATCCGCCTTTCCCGTCGGTCCGTCGGCGCTCGACGACATGCGCGATGACCGCTTTCCCGATCCGCTCGTCGACCTCACGCAGATCATCTCGGGCGGCCCCCCTCCCGACGGCATCCCCCCGATCGACGTCCCCCGCTTCCTCCCGATCTCCGAGAACCTCGAGTTCCTCCCGGCGAATGAGCCGGTCGTCGCCCTCGAGATCAATGGGGATGCGCGCGCATACCCGATCCGGGCCTTGGTCTGGCACGAGATCGTCAACGACGTCGTGGGAGGGATCCCTGTCACGGTGACCTACTGCCCGCTGTGCAACTCCGCGGCGACGTATGACAGGCGGATCAACGGTGCCGAGACGACATTCGGTACATCGGGACTCCTGTTCGCGTCGGCGCTCGTCATGTACGATCGTGCGACCGAGAGCCTGTGGACGCACTTCGACGGAGAAGCGGTTGTCGGCGTCCTGACCGGCGCTCGCCTCGAGGAATACCCTTCGCCTCTGCTCTCGTGGGGGGATTTCCGATCGGCGTATCCAACCGGACAGGTCCTCGATTTCGAGGCCAGCGGCTTTGATCGTGACTACGGGCGCAACCCGTACCGGGGCTACGACGCCGAGGGCAACACGCCATTCCTGTTCCGAGGCGCACTCGATGATCGTGCCCTGGCCATGCAGCGGGTCGTCGGCATCGAGGCAGGCGACGCGTCTTCGGCGTTCTCTTTGTCGGCCGTGAGCGGGGGAGAGGGCAGGGCGACGATGGCAGAGGTGGGATCGACACGGGTCGCGATCTTCTGGGTTCCCGGGCAGTCGTCGGCGCTCGATACCTCGGCGATCACGGAGGGTCGCGACGTCGGATCGGTCGGTGTCTTCGCGCCGGAACTCGATGGGCGAACGCTCACTTTCGCCTTCGAGGACGGAGGGTTCGTCGACGAGGAGACGGGCTCGACCTGGACGATCACCGGTGAGGCGATCGACGGCGAGCTCTCCGGAAGCCGCCTCGAGCGGCTCCCGCACCTCGACACCTTCTGGTTCGCGTGGTCGACCTACCAACCCGGTACGGAGTTGATCGGGAGCTGAGTCCGGCTCTGGCGTATCCTCCGACCGGACGTACGAAGGGGCAGGCGTGAACTTTGCAGCATGGATTCCGATCTTCGCGGTCGGGATCGTCTTCTCAGCGGTTGTGCTCGTCCACCTCGCGACCCATCAGGTGCCGTTCATGCCGAAGTGGGCGTGGGCGCTGCTGATCCTTGCCACGATGCCACTGGGTGGTGTCATATACCTGCTGATCGTCGTGTTCGGCGCGGGAGTCCGTGAGGACGCCGAGGGCAAACACACCTAGGCGTCGTCCCTCGGAGAGGTCACCGTGAGCATCGAAGTGAACAACGCCGTCTTCCATTATCCGGACGGCACCATTGCCGTCGATGATGTCTCCTTCAAGGTGCCCACCGGGTCGGTCACGGCGCTGGTCGGCCCGAACGGGGTAGGGAAGACGACGCTGCTCAACCTGATCGCCGGTGACCTCGAGCTTGCCGAGGGAACGATCCGCAGCGACACCGAAGTGGCGTACATGCGCCAGAACCCTGGCTTCGACGACCCTTCCACTGCCACGGTCCTCGACGCCCTGGCGCTGTCGTTGCCGAAGGAGCTCAAGCCGGTCCATGCGCGCCTCCAGGCGGTCTACGCCGACATCGCCGATGGCGCCGACGTCGGCGTCGAGCTGGCAGACGTCCTCGACATGTGGCAGGCACTCGGCGGTTACACGGCGGAGGCGATGTGGGACCAGGTCACGCGGGCCGTCCTCGATCAGGGACTGTCCGTCGCCGGTCCCCGCAGGCTGACCGAGCTGTCTGGAGGGGAACGCAAGAGCATCATCCTGCGGTCGTTCCTCGCATCGAGCGTTCCGACGCTGATCCTCGACGAACCGGACAACTTCCTCGACCTCTTCTCCAAGGCATGGCTCGAGCAGTCACTGAAGGACTCCACGAAGACGATTCTCGTCGTGAGCCACGATCGGACGCTCCTGACCAGGTCCGTCGACCGGATGGTGGTGCTCGAGCACAACGGTACGTGGATCCACGGCGGGAGTTACACCTCGTTCAGGGAGGAGCGCCGGAAGCGCAATGAGCGGCTCGCCAAGGACCTCGACGCCTGGAAGGCCGAGGAACGCAGGCTGTATCGGTACTACAAGCTCATGAAGAACCGTGCTGGTGCGAGCGAGGCCCTCGCGTCACGTGCGGACGCCGCCCAGACGAGGTGGGAGCGATTCCGCGACGCAGGACCACCGCAGCTGCCCCCACCCGAGCGAGAGATCGTGCCCAAGTTCGTCGGATCCCGTGCAGGGAACGAGGCGATGAGGATCACGAACTTCGAGGTGGACGGTCTCGTGCTTCCGTTCTCCCTCACGATCTACAACGGCGACAGGGTGGCCCTCCTGGGGGAGAACGGCGTCGGGAAGTCGACATTCATCCGCGCGATACAGGACCCTGCGCACATCGAGCACGGTACGGTCCGATTCGGTCCGACGGCCCGGGTGGGGTTCTTCAGCCAGGACGTCGACATCCCCAACACGGGTGAGGAGCTCCTCGACATCGTCAAGGTTCGCTTCCCGAACCCTGAGCAGGCCAGGAATGCACTTGGCCGGTACGGCCTCGCGGACCGGATCAGGCACACCCTGGGGGAGTTGTCCGGAGGGCAGAAGGCCCGTGTCCAGTTGCTGCTCCTGGAGAGGGATGATCCGAACGTCCTCCTCCTCGATGAACCGACCGACAACCTCGACCTCGAGTCCATCCAGGTCATCGAGGAGGTTCTCTCCGACCTCGATGCGACGCAGGTTGCGATCACACATGATGGCTGGTTCACCCGGATCTTCAACCGCTTCATCGTCTTCGACACGGACGGTCTCGTGGCCGAGGTGCCCGAGCGCCTGCGGGCACTACACATCGTCGGCGGGCGGGGGTTCTCCTTGATGGACGAACCCGACGTGAAGATCCTGACGACGATCTGATCGGTCGAGCGGCCCGTGGTTTAGGCTCGAATGGTGCTGTGCTGCTTGGGTGATCTCGTTGAGGACATCGCGGTCCATCGACCTTCGGGCTTGGCGCGTGGTGCCGATACCGACGTCGAGATCCATCGTCGACAGGGAGGCTCCGCTGCCAACGTGGCAGTGGCTGCCGCCACCTCTGGCATCCCCGTCAGGTTCATCGGCAGCGTGGGCGAAGATGCCGTGGGTGCCGCGCTGGGAGCCGACCTCGAGCGAGCCGGTGTGGAGGCGTGCCTCCAGCGCCGAGGGCGGACGGGGACGATCGTGGTCCTCATCGAACCCGACGGGGACCGCACGATGCTGCGCGATCGAGGCGCCGCTGCGGATCTCGATGGTCTGCCATCGCCCGGACTGACGGGTGTGACATGGCTTCATGTTCCCGCATACTCGCTCGTCGAAGGCTCGGTCGCCGCCGTGGCGCTCGACGCGTTTCGCCTGGCGAGGAGCGCGTCGATCCCGACGAGCCTCGACGTGTCGTCCACGAGCATCATCGAGGACGCCGGCCTCGATGCCTTCCG
>JAWOGV010000046.1:0-2609 GCA_046496605.1 Acidimicrobiia bacterium
CACGCGCAGACGCCGCCCGGGCTGTGCCGTCGTCGAGGTCGACTCCCGCCGTCAAGGGGACGAGGGCGGAATCGGCGACCCGCCTCGGGACGAGGACCTGATACGTCTTCGGGACCTGGTATCTGGGGTGTGTGACGACGAGGGCGAGATCTCCGTCGTTCGTCATGAGCATGAGCCCTTCCGAGTGCAGATCGAGCCTTCCCACCGGCCTGGTGACCGGGTCCACAGGAACGAGTGACCTGACCGTGGGCCTTCCCTGGGGGTCATCCATCGTGGTCACGATGCCCGCGGGCTTGTAGATGAGCCACGTCGTCAGGTCGGGTGAGAGGGGCAGCTTGACGCCATCGATGCGGACCTCGGCTGTCGTGGCGTCGACCCGGTCCCCCATGGAGGCCCGAGCACCGTCGACCGTGACCCTGCCCTGGGCGATCAGTACGTCTGCCTTCCGGCGCGATGCGAAGCCTGTGCGCGCGATCAGCTTGTTCAGTCGTTCGATGATGTCTCCGGGCGGAACGGCATCTCCAGCGTCTCCATGATCTGGGCTGGCGGCACGTGGTCCGCGAGAGGAGGCAGATCAGCCAGCGAAGCGATTCCCATCTTCTCGAGGAACAGGGAGGTCGTCCCGTACAGGACCGCCTGGCCCATGCCGGGCGACCGTCCGACCTCGGTCACCAGATCACGTCTCTCGAGCGTCCTGATCGCATGCTCGGAGTCGACGCCGCGGATCTCGGTGACCTGACCGCGGGAGACCGGTTGCCGATAGGCGATGACGGCGAGCGTCTCGACGGCGGCCCTGGAGAGCTTCCGTGAGCGATCGGTCGACGCATAGCGCTCGAGGTACGGATGGAGATCCGGGTCGGTCGCGAGCCTCCACCCTCCTGCCACGTTGTGCAGCTGGATTCCGTGGTCGGCGCTCCAGTGGTGTGCAATCTCAGCGATGGCGTCAGCGACCTCGGCCAGGGGGCGTTCCGTGATCTCAGCGAGTTCCTCGGTCGAGATCGGGGATTCGCACACGAACAGGACAGCCTCGATCGTTCGTCGAAGGTCACTCACGGATTGTCTCCAGCGACGAGTTCGGCAAAGCGCTCGTCGGCGGCTTCGGCGTCGTAGCGGATCTCGATGGCGTGCTCAGGCGTCGGTTGGGACACCCGAAGGATGCCCCAGCGTGCAAGCTCGAGGAGCGCGAGGAAGTAGGCAACGACATCGACATTGCGTGAACAGTGCTCGACGACCTCGTCGAAACTCGCGGTCGCCACTGATGCCATGCGGCCCTGGAGGTCGACGATTGCGTCGTGGACGGATGGGAGGTCAAGGTCGAGGTGGTCCAGATCCGGCTCGTACGCCGGAGCTGAAAGCGCTCGCAGCGCAATTGCCGCAAGGGTCACGGGATCGACGGGGATGACGACCTCCGGCATGCGCGGGACGATCTCGTCGGGTAGACCTGCGGTGCGGACGACACGTCGACCGACGACCTCCATCCGGTGGGAAAGGACGGCAGCGACGTCCTTGAACGTGAGGCACGCGAGGAGGCGGGAAAGGAGGAGATCACGCTCTTCGGCGAGGGCGAGCTCGTCGTCAAGGTCGATCGGCTCATCGTCGGGGAGCAGATGCCTCGCCTTGATCTGGATGAGGGTGGAAGCGATGAGGAGGAACTCGCTGGTGACCTCGAGGTCGAGCTCCGTCATCTCCTCGAGGAACGCCATGTATTCGCTGACGATGTCCACGAGGCTCAGCTCGGTGATGACGAGCTGGTGGGATGTGATGAGCTGGAGCAGGAGGTCCAGTGGGCCCTCGAACACATGGGTGCGGACTGCGAACGTCATCGGATGCACATGCTATTGGGTGGGTGGCGGCTTTCCCCGGTTTGTCACGCATCATCTGCTGATGCGAGGGCCTCCCACGCGGCGGGCTCGATACCGGGCGGCACGGGTCCGGGGTGGTCGCGTGCGAATGCGACGGCGAACTCTGTCGCGCCGGCTCGCTCGAGCATCTCGGCACCGATCGCTCCGTGTGCGAGGTAGGTGTGCCACCTGCCCGTCACGGGGAACGGCGTGAACGACCACAGCGTCGCGCCAGAACGACCGAAGGGTCCGAGGTGCGCAACGGACTTGCCAACGTCGTGCGTGAGCGCAGCCTCGAGAACCTCCGCGCTGCGATGGGTCGTTCGCGTCGCGACATCGAACGCGTGGCGCTGGTCCTGAGGGGGCTGTCCGGTGAACAGGCGATGGAGGTCGGGGCTGAGCATCCTCGCAACGAACGCCTGCTCCGTCGGTGTCAACGGCTTTGCACGCAAGTATCCGAAGAACCTTCGTACGAGGTGGGCCGCGTAGCCGGGCCTTGCCACGGATTCAGCTGGCGGATTTGCAGTCGACGCAGAGGACCGACATGGGGCGGAACTCCAGGCGGTCGGCTCCGATGTCCTTGCCGCAGCGATCGCAGATGCCGTAGGTGCCCTTCGCGACCTTGGCCAGGGCGGCGTTCACGTCGTCGAGCTGGTTCTTGAGGTTGTCGATGATGCCCATCGTCTCCGTGCGCTCGGCTGTTGCCGCTCCGGCGTTGGCGAAGGCATCACCGAAGTCCATGGCCCCTGTGAGGTCGCCAGACTCGTC
>JAWOGV010000075.1:0-2606 GCA_046496605.1 Acidimicrobiia bacterium
CAAACTGCCGAACTTGACGGACCCGACCGCCGCGGACGGGCTGAGCGAGGACGATGCGGTCGAGGTGTCCCGATTCTCCGAGCCACCGGTCTTCGACTTCCCCGTCCTCGACCATCTCGACCTCGGCACCGCGCTGGGGGTTCTCGACACGGAACGGGCTGCGAAGGTCTCCGGTTCGCGCTTCGGCTTCATCCTGGGGAAGCTCGCCATGGTCGAGTTCTCGCTCATCCGGTACGCCATGGACAACCTCGTCGGGCACGGTTTCACGCCGGTGGTGCCTCCCGTGCTCGTCCGTGAGCATGCGTTGTACGGAACGGGCTTCTTCCCGGGTACGGCTGAGCAGGTGTACGCAGTGCCCGAGGACGACCTGTTCCTCGTCGGGACGTCGGAGGTCCCGATCGCCGCATTCCACGGCGATGAGATCCTCGATGCCGATCTTCTCCCCCTCCGGTATGCCGGATACTCGACCTGCTTCCGGCGCGAGGCAGGGACCTATGGCAAGGACACGACCGGCATCTTCCGGGTTCATCAGTTCGACAAGGTCGAGATGTTCTCGTTCGTAGAGCCCGAGCGGTCAGGCGACGAACACGACTTCCTGCTCGCACGGGAGGAGGAGATCATCCGGGGGCTCGAAATCCCCTATCGGGTTGTCAACGTGGCCGCGGGCGATCTGGGCGACTCGGCTGCGAAGAAATACGACATCGAGGCCTGGTTCCCGGCCCAGGAGCGGTATCGCGAGATCACCTCGACCTCCAACACCACGGACTATCAGTCGAGGCGGCTGCGGATCCGATATCGGTCCAACGGAGGCAACCGCTTCGTCCACACGCTCAACGGTACGGCGATCGCCGTCGGCCGGATCCTGATCGCCCTCATGGAGAACAACCAGCACGCCGACGGTTCCATCTCGATCCCTCCCGAGCTTGCTGCCTACACGGGGTTCGACACCATCGGCCCCCCATGAGCAACGGTGCGGTCTTCAAGGACATCGCCGACTCATACGACCGGCTCAATTCGGTGCTGTCGCTCGGTCAGGATCAGAAGTGGCGGAACTCGGTGGTTTCGAGGCTTCCCACAGGGAGGCTCCTCGACCTCGGGGCGGGTACGGGAGCAGCGAACGACATATTCGCTGACCGTGAAGTCGTCGCCCTCGATCCGGCCCCGGAGATGCTCGCGCTCAACCATGTCCCGAGACGGGTCGTCGCCGTCGGTGAGCAGCTCCCGTTTGCTGACGCGAGCTTCGATGCCGTCTTCTCCGCGTACGTGTTCCGCAACCTCGACAGCGTCGAGGCGACGATGCGTGAGATCGCACGAGTTCTGCGACCCGGCGGCATGGCAGGCATCGTCGACCTCGGCCGCCCGCAGGGCCGCATCAGATCCGGGATCCACCGCGCCGGAACGGCGGTCGTGCTCCCCCTCGCCGGCATGAGCATCGGCGCGAGGGACGAGTACGTGTATCTCCACCACACGCTTGACAAGCATCCTCGGCCCGAGATCCTGCTCGCCGACGCGCCACTGACACTCATCGAGACGTGGCGGCTCGGCCCCCTCGGGTTCGTGTGGGCAGCGCTGCTGCGCAAGGACTCGTGACACTCGGCACGAGGGGTGACCGTGCACCCCGCCTCCGGGCGAGGGGATGGCGGCGCTTGCTGGCCGATCGACTCCGGTCGGGCTGTCCTCCGACACCCGGAACCGGCCCGCTTAGGGCTGCTTCCTTCCGGATCTGACCCGGTTCACGGCGCTCCGCCGCCGGGGGACCCGACCATCAACATCGATCGTCCAGTGCTGGCCCGTCACCACCCCATCCTCGGGCGGGGAATTCAGCTCCGCATGAAGAGGGTTTCGGAACGAGGGCACCCCTAGCACCCCACCTAGCACGGCTGTGGAGATGGTAGCGGCGATGAACCGGTGCGGTCAGCGCAGGCGGGAGACGACGAGGTCCATGGCACCGGCGTCGTAGTAGGCCACGATCGGCGTGCCGGTGAAGTCGATCGCAAGCGAAACCTCGGTGCCAGGTCCGGGGGTAGCGATCGTGGCGATACCGACCGACGTGCACATCCTGTCGAGGCACTGAGCAACCTTGACCGCTCCGGCAGCGTCGGTGTAGGCCATGATGGGCAACCCATCGGGTGTCAGATCGAGATCGACGAATCTGCCGGCCCCGGGAGAGCTGTCGACGATTGTTGTCGACCGCGAAGTGCAGGTCTCGTCGAGGCAGGTCACGAGTGTGAGTCCCGGTCCCCTGACCCAGGTCACGGCTGCGGTTGCGTGGCCATCGACGCCAACCGTGATCGATGTGTGTGCCGACGCGCGCGCCGAATACCCATGCTGGACCAGGTCGAGCTCTGATGCGATCTCCTCATGGATGGTCACGCGTGTGATCAGCGAGTAGGTGCAGGACTCGTCGGCGCAGATGAGGAGGCGGAGGGGATAGGCGGAACCGACGGGTTCACCGGGCACCAGGATCCGTGCCAACCCGTCAGAGCCGATGGCCAACGAAGGTCGCGAGTGTTCGTTCAGGTCGGCGACCGTCTGTCGTTGCCACGGTGGGCGCGGGTTGTCCCTGTACCACTGGTCGAGGTCGGGACCTCTCATTGCCTCGCCGA
>JAWOGV010000086.1:0-3103 GCA_046496605.1 Acidimicrobiia bacterium
CTCACTGGAAAGATGCTGTGTTTCTTCATCCAGGGAAAGCCCCGGACCAATCACCACAAAATCCATTTTTGCGATCAACTCCAATAAGGACTGCTTATTTTCAAGAGATAATCGATGATCAAGCACTTCCTCGACCAGAAGGTCTGACCTTCCGTCGTGGAGTCGGGCTCAGGTTCGATCACGCTGCCAGATCTCGACCAGTCGATCGGCGACGGGGAGCGCGACCTCGGCGAACACGAGGTGCCCGGCAGCCGACGCGTGGAACAGGTCACCGGCGAACAGGTCGGGCTCATTGGCGAACCTTCCCTCCATCACACCCCATGCGTTCGACTTCACGGTGCTCGGGTACCGGGCCGCGACCCTCGCGACCGCGTTGTTCACGGCACGCGCCCTGATCCGGGCGATGCCGCGTGCGAGCTCCGGTAGCCGTGGGATCGTCCCGAGGTCGCCGATCCCCGACAACCCGATTGCGGAGACGTGGCGGTCCAGGCGTTCGACGACCTTCGAGTACTCGGCCTCGAAGCGACCGATGGGTGTGCCGCGTAGGGCGTCATTCGATCCGACGGAGACGTAGGCGATGTCGGGATCGATGGCAAGTGCACGATCGACCTGACTCCCGAGGACGTCGCGCACCCGTGACCCACCCAGGGCGACCGACCGTGCTTCGACATGGAACCGGTCACCGAGGTGGATGGCGATCTGTCGGGCCCAACAGTGGTCGAGGGGGTCGACGCCGGGCGCCGTGACGGAACTGTCCCCGAGGAACACGATCCGAAGCTTGGGGAGGGAGGGATCCCCGAAGGAACCAGAGGGGTCCTGGTTCGCGTAGGAGGGCAGGTCATCCCGGTAGGCGGCCCGGAGCATCTGGCCGACGAAAACGCCTGTGGCGGCAAGCGGGGGTCGTGAGATTCGCCATGCGTTCATGTCGTCATTGTCCCAGTGTCGATGACGCCGATGGGCGCCGAGGCCTTCAGTCGGTCTCGAGCGGTCCCTTGAGGATCCGCTCCGAGAACAGGAGCACGTGCTCGCAGTTCTTGCAGATGATCTGGACGAGCTTGCGCTGCTTCCTCGGGCTGAACGCCTCGGACTCCTTGGTGACGCCCACCCGACCGCCATATCCCCAGGTCACTCCATCACAGACAGGGCATCGCAACGTCGTCCCGGAGTGCTTGAGCTGGATCCAGTCGAACGCGTTCTGGATCGCTGCTGGATCCACGAGCTCGTCGTCAGGCTTCTGGAAGTATCCCGGCATCGACAGCACCGTAACGCTCCGGCGCCGTGAATCCCATCTTCTCGGAAGCCGGCCACGTGTGTCGAACACGTGTCATCAGACGTTGAAGCGGAAGAGCATCACGTCGCCCTCAGCGACGATGTAGTCCTTGCCCTCGATCCGCCACTTGCCGGCGTCCTTCGCTCCGGCCTCACCGTTGTGGGTGACGTAGTCGTCGTAGGCGATGACCTCGGCCTTGATGAAGCCCCTCTCGAAGTCCGTGTGGATGACCCCTGCCGCCTGGGGGGCGGTGGCACCCGCGGTCACGGTCCAGGCTCTCACTTCCTTGTCACCTGCGGTGAAGTAGGTGAGGAGGCCGAGGAGGTCGTAGGCGACTCGGATGACCTTGTGCAGGCCTGGTTCGTCGAGACCGTACTCGGCGAGCAGATCGTCGCGGTCGGCAGGATCGAGGGAGGCGAGCTCGGCCTCGAGGGCGCCGCATATCACGACGACCTGGGCGCCCTCCGATGCTGCGATCTCCCGAACCGAGTCAACCAGGGGGTTCTCGCCGAGACCGTCCTCGGACACGTTGGCGATGTACATCGTGGGCTTTGCAGTGAGGAGGAAGAGGTCGCGGACGGTCCTGCGGTCTCCGGGGTCGATCCTCATCGTGCGGACGGGGTTGCCGTCTGAGAGGTGGGCGAGGAGCCGCTCCATCACACCGACTGATGCCTGCGCCTCCTTGTCACCCGACCTGGCCTTGCGGGTCGCCTTGTCGAGGGCGCGGGTCACGGTGTCGAGGTCGGCAAGGGCGAGTTCGGTCGAGATCGTCGTGATGTCGTCGAGCGGGTCGACCCTGCCCTCGATGTGCACGACGTTGCCGTCCTCGAAGCACCTCACGACATGGGCGATGGCGTCCGTCTCCCTGATGTGGCTGAGGAACTGGTTACCGAGACCCTCACCCCGGGATGCGCCGGCCACGAGACCGGCGATGTCGACGAACTCCACCACGGTCGGGACGATCTGTTTCGGGTTGACGATCGCGGCGAGCGACGCAAGGCGCGGGTCGGGGACTGCTGCGAGACCCGCATTGGGGTCGATCGTCGTGAAGGGGTAGTTCTCAGCGGCGATCTCGCCGCCGGTGAGCGCGTTGAACAACGTGGACTTCCCGACGTTCGGCAGGCCGACGATGCCACAGGTGATGCTCACGCGAGATCCTTGATCGATGGAGGAGAGGTCCGAACCAGCAACCGAGCTGTCGCCCGGACCGAGCGCGATGATATGGCGATCGCAGCGGTGAGGGCCAACGCGTCGTTGTCGGCGGGAGTGCCTACCGTTCGACGATGCGATTGCATGTGATGCTCGCGACCATTGCCGGGTGCGTCCTCGTGGCGACGGGTTGCTCGGCCGACACCGCGCCCGTGCCCGCCGAGTTCGACGAGTCGCTCTCGCAGGCGTTGCCGACCGCAGGCGTCATCGGTCGTTCCGTCGGAGACATCGTCCTGCCTGATGTCTCGAACGACGGCGACCCCTTCACGCTCCGGGCCGGCACCGATGGCCTCCTCATCGTGTACTTCGGGTTCACGTCGTGCCCCGACATCTGTCCGACGACTCTCTCCGATGTCAAGTCGGCGCTCTCGGGGCTCGGAGAGGCAGGCGACCGTGTCACGACCGCGATGGTGACCGTCGATCCCGAGCGGGACCTCGATGCGACACTCGACGCATACCTGCGCTTCTTCGTCCCGGATGGCCATGCTCTCCGTACGGGGGACGACGGTCTGCTGCGCGCCGCTGCGGACGCGTTCGGCGCCGATTACGACGTCGTCAGGACCTCCGATGGCAACGTCGAGGTGACCCATACCGCGTACCTCTACGGAGTCGACGATGCCGGTG
>JAWOGV010000122.1:0-9803 GCA_046496605.1 Acidimicrobiia bacterium
TGCGAGCACGCGCATGGGAACCGGCCAAGGCGTGAGTCTTCGGACAGGATTCCCCCTGCATCGCTTCGCTCTGCCGTCCCCCTTGAAAGGGGGACGAGCGTGACGTGGGATCGTCCTCCCTTCACGAGTCGGAGTCCGATCACTGCGTGATCGGCAGCCTGCCACCTGCGAGCTGGGGTTCGGGGTCTCAGACGGTCGGCTCACGCGCAAGACGTCAAGACTCTTGGGGGGACGGGCGAACGAAGTGAGCCAGGGGGGCCTGCGAACCCGCGAGCACGAACGTGGGAACCGGCCAAAGCGTGAGTCTTCGCACAGGGATCCCCCTGCATCGCTTCGCTCTGCCGTCCCCCTGAAGTCTCCTCGGTGAGACGGCCGGTTCACCGCCCCATACCCCGCCACCCAGCAGTGGGCAGCAGGATGACGACCACGCAGTGGTCGTCCGCTCTGTGGAAAGGGGGACGATCCCTGCGTCGGCGCATTGCTCCTCTGCTGTCCCCCTTGAAAGATGGGACGAATCCTGGCGTCGCTCCGTCGGTAGCCTGTCGGGGCTGTCGAAGGTGAGGGCGTGCGCCGAACGATCATCGGGCTTGCGACGCTGCTGCTCGCAGCGAGTTCCTTCGCCGCCATGTTCGGGCTGTGGGCGGAGTCCCGCGTCGTCGATCGTGAGGCGTTCGTCGAGTCGTCCCTGGTGTCGTTCGGGCGTCCCGGCTCCGATGAGGCGCTCGGTGAGGTCATGGCAGCGAAGGTCGTCGATCGCTATCCGGCGCTCACCCTGTTCGAAAGCGTCCTCAGGGTCATCTTCTCGGGGCTCGTCGCAACCGAGGAATTCGCGCCTGCTCTGGATGAGGTCGCGAACGAGGTCCACGCTGCCGTGATCGGCGGAACGGGCCAGCCGATCGTGATCGATCTCGCGGTGTACGAGGACGCAATCATCGGGTCCGTCATGTCCTTGTCCCCGGAGCTCGCCGGGCTGATTCCCGCAGAGGTGTTCACGACCTTCGTCGTGTTCGATGCGGATGAGATCCCGGATGGCTCGGCCGCAGCGAACGTCCTCGTGGTGGTTGCGTGGATCGCCGTCGTGGTCGCCGTCGCGATGGTCCTCCTCATCATGCTCTACGCACGGGACGGGGCGGTGGCCTTCGCGGCAATCGGTGCTGCCCTCGTGATGGCAGCGCTCGGCATCGGGGTGATGGTGCCCCTGGGACGCGACATCGCAGCCACGAGCACGACCAGCGACGCCTATCGGGTCCTGTCACGCAACCTGTACGACGTCCTCGTGCAGTCGTTGGAGGCAAGGGCGGTGTTCGTCGGCCTCACGGGAGCCGCGATGCTGGTGGTCGCCATCGCTGCATGGTCGGCACAGCGACGGTCGAGGTTTGTCACTCCAACCGGTCGATGAGGATCCTCACGGCGTCCTTGATGTCGTGAACCACCGTCACGAGTGCCCCATCGATCCCGAGTGTCTCCTCGAGGTACGGAACGAGGGACACCCATGGCTCACCGACGGCGATCACCGGCTTGGGTCGGAGACCGCTGAACGGTGCGACGAACGCGAGGTTCCACGCGACGAGCAGTTCGGTTGCCGTGCCGAGGCTTCCCCAGAGGACGATCGAGCCTTCGGTGGATCTCGTCAGCTCATCGATCCGCGCAACGAGCGAACGCGATCGCGTCTCGGTCGTGATGTGGGTGTTCGGTCCCTTCCGATCCGGGAAGACATCGGGAACGGTGACACCGATCGCCTCACCTCCCACCTCCCTGGCACCCTGCGACACTGCCTCCATGGTCCCCCCGTAGCCTCCCGTGGCGACGGCGAACCCCGCCTCGGCCAGCAGTCGGCCACACTCACGGCCCTCCTCGTAGTAGCCGTCGCCGGGGGCGGACATGGAAGCGCCGAACACGGCAATGGTCCGCCGAGCGTCCTCGAGCTCAGGCATCGGACTCGGCTGGGTGGTCCGCAGGGGACGGACCATCGCGCTCCTCGAGGCGCAGGTCACCCGGTTGGAGCGTGCCGGAGCGATCCCCGGACACCACGACGAAGCGCAGCTGATCACGGTCGAGCTGCTTCGTGCGTTCGCCTGCGTCGTTCCATGTGCGCAAGAGCACGTCGGGAGCCACACCCTCTGATCCGTCGATGGACCGCAGGTCGAGGTCCTCGACCTCGGCGATCACGAGATCGAGGATCGTGATCGATGCGAGAGCGTTCCGCTCTGCCTCGAGCGATGCGATTGCCTCCTTCTTCCGACGCGCCGTGCCTCGGGACAGCATGAATCCCACGACGAGAAGGACGACAAAGGTGAGGACGACTGCAACGATCATGACTCGAACCTCCTCTTCACGAACGCGTCGAGCGCTTCGATCGACACCACTGTATCGACCGCGGATGCGATGATCAGAAGTGGCTTCTCTCCCGAGATCACGGACCACGATGACCCCGGCTCGATCACGATGAGCTCACCCCGGGCCGGCGTGGTCAACGCCCCATCGACGACAACGGTCCCGTGGCCATAGAGGATGCGCAGATGGGTGAGTGCATCGGCGGGTTCCGTTGGAGTCCGGCCGTCGGCGTCCAGTCGGAGGACGGTCACGTGGATACCAGGAGCCGAGGCGAGGGGCGTCGACGTTCCCCAGTCGTGTGTCTCCGTACCGTTCGTCACGACCTCCTGGCGGTTCGCCGCGGCGAGGCCGTCGACGATGGCCTTGACGTCCTGAGACGACTCGAGCGTCGTCACCAGCAGGGCATCAGGTGTATCGACGACGACGACGCCGTCGAGACCGACGACCGCGACGAGTCGATCCCTGGATCGCACGAGGGAGTTCGTCGTTGCGGATGCGACCACGTCACCGAGGAACTCGTTGCCGTCCGCGTCCTTGGGCGCAATCGACCACAGCGACGACCAGGACCCGACATCGCTCCATTGGGGCTCGATGGGTACGACCGCACCGTGGGCAGTGGACTCCATGACCGCGTAGTCGATGCTGTCGGAAGGGCACACGGAGAAGGTCGCTCGGTCCAGGTCGATCCGCTGGCCATGTTCGGTGGCAGCAGCGTACGCGGTGCGGCTTGCGAGGGAAATGTCGGGACGGTGCAGGTCGAGCTCGTCGAGGTATTGCTGGGCCCCCATGAGGAACATCCCGGAGTTCCACGAGTACATTCCGGACTCCACATAGCCGCGCGCGGTTGCGAGATCGGGCTTCTCCTTGAACTCGGCGATCGTCCATGACCGATCATCGATGGGATCGCCTGCGCGTATGTATCCGTACCCGGTCTCGGGCGCAGTCGGCGAGATCCCGAATGTGACGAGCCTGCCATCGGCCGCCAGCCGTGCGCCGTGGGCCACCGCATCGACGAAGACGTCCGGTGCCCCGATCGCATGATCCGAGGGAAGGACCAGGATCAGTGCACCAGGCCACTTGTCGATGACCGTGAGAGCGGCGATCGCGACCGCAGGCGCTGTGTTCCTTCCGATGGGTTCGAGGATGAGGGTTGCGGTCACACCCGTACGGGCAAGGATCCGTTCGATCGGGTCTGCCTGGGACGCGTTCGTGACGATCAGTGGCGGCAGGACACCCTCGACCGTCGAGACCCGCTCGATCGTCTGGCCGATGAGGGTGGTCGATCCAATGAGGTCGAGCAGCTGCTTCGGCTGCAGCGCCCGTGATTCGGGCCACAACCGGGTCCCGGAGCCGCCTGACAGGATGATGGGAACGATCGGTGTTGGTTCGCTCACGGGTGCCCACGGTATCGCGGAGACGGGATCTGGGGAAGCCAATCGCGGATCATTCGGTGGCGGCGTGGACCGTTGCCTCGATCTCGTCGCGGGACTCCGGCGACCCGAAGGCGGTGAGGATGTCACCGACGCGAATCGCCGTATCACCGTGGGGGACGAGGACGGCCGTGGATCTCTGGATGCTGACGAGGACCGCATCTGCGGGCCACCTGACCTCGGCAACGGTTCGGTTCATGGCGGCGGAACCCTCTTGGACCTCGACGACGAAGAAGTCCGCTCCGGGTTGGGATCGGATCCTCTGGCGCTCCCGGTACAGCTCGCGTCCCTTGGCCATCGAAAGCCCGAGCTCGTACGCGTTCACCACCGACTCCCGCCGGAACATCCCGATCACCTTGCGTTGGTTCGAGCCTCCGAGCACGGGGAGGCGACCGACGCCGAGTGACGCCATCCGTGACAGGGCCATCGAAACCGGGACGTCGGCGGTGATCGTGATCGGCTCGCTCGACATCGACTCGCCGATCGAACGCTCCCGGCTCGGGCCCCCGGCGTTGGCGATGTCGGTGATCGTGAGGATCCCGACGAGGTCACCCTGATCATTGACGATCGGTGCGCCATGGTGTCCTGTTACGTCGAAGAACTCTGCGGCGTCCGCGAGCGTCTGCCACGGGTGGAGGACGCCATCGACCTCCTGCATGACCGCGCGGACGTCCACGGTGTCGAGCAGGTCGATGTCCTCGCTGCGCGGGAGTTGGATGCCCTGACGTACGAGTGAGACGGTGTAGGCGGTCTCGGGATGGAAGCGATCGCCGAAGAACGTGGCGAGCGCAGCACCGAGCATCAGCGGCAGGATCAGCTCGTAGTTCCCCGTCAGCTCGAACACGATGATCACCGATGTCAATGGCGCACGAGCGATCGTCGCGAACACCGCCGCCATGCCGACGACCGCGAACGCGCCGGTGTCCAGCTGGTCGAACCCTGTCGCCTCCTGGATGACGATCGCAAAGGATGCCCCAACCGAACCGCCGATCACCAGGGAGGGCATGAACACGCCGGCGGATCCACCACCGGCGCGGGTGATCACGGAGGTCGCGATCTTCGCGAGGGCGATGAGCGCAAGCGTCCACCACAGATACGACCCAGAGTCCTGGAGGAAGAGCAGACCGGTGAGGAACTCTCGACCCGTTCCGAGTGACTCTGGCCACACGACGCCGATGAGCCCGACGGCCAGGCCGAACATGATGGGTCGGGTCCAACGTGGGAGGGCTCGCGGCTGACCAGCTGCGGTGGCGAGGTCCAGGGCTCGAAGGAAGATCAACCCGAAGCCGACTGCGATGATCGCCAACAGGGCGTACAGCAACAACTCGGCCGGGTCGCCGACCCGCTGCGCAGGGGATGTCAGGAGGAGTTCCTCGCCGATGAGCAGCTCGGCCGTTACCGCGGCCACCACGGACGCGATCACGACGGCGTTGAGGTGGCGGATCGCGAACGAACGGAGGATGACCTCGAGTGCGAAGAGCATCCCGGCGATCGGGGCGTTGAACGATGCTCCGATACCTGCACCTGCGCCAGCCGCGACGAGGCTCCGGATACGATCGTGGTCGAAGTTCGTGTACCTGGCGACGGTCGATCCGATCGAGGCGCCGATGTATGCGATGGGACCCTCGGCGCCTCCGGATCCGCCTGTTCCGAGTGTTGCTCCCGTTGCCACGAGCTTTGGCACGATGAGCCGTGTCGGCAGGTAGCCGCCGTGGAGGCTCATGCCGACCATCGTCTCTGACACACCGCCGCCCGAGATGCCGTCACCGAGCTTCTCGTTCAGCCACCACGAAACCGACATCCCGACAGGGATCGTCGCGACGAAGGCCCAGGTGCCCCATGCGGTCCACGTCCCGAATGCCTCGGTCCACGACTCGAATGCCTGGATCAACAGGGCGAGCACCACCGTGGCGAGACCCACCAGGGCACCCAACGCGACGGCTGCGAGGAGGAACGACGTCGTGCCCCTTCGTTGCAGGGCCGATCGGAAGCTCTCGAGGTTCGGTGCCACCCCGATACGCTAATCGCCGAGCGACGATTCGAATCGTCGGGAACACTCCGGGCGCGCGTTACGTTTCGTCCACATGTTCAAACGAAGAGGAACCTCATCCCGTGCATCCGGATCGACCGTCGCAGGACGGTCCGCGCCGATCGTGATATCGGGCATCCACGTCGTCGATGGCTCCTCGATGATCCCACCCTTCCCGGCCGGTTCCGAGACGATCTCGTTCGGAATGGGTTGTTTCTGGGGCGCGGAGCGCATCTTCTGGCAGATCCCGGGCGTCATCACGACCGCGGTGGGGTATCAGGGCGGGACGACCGAGAACCCGACGTACGAGGAGGTGTGCACCGGCCGCACCGGTCACACCGAGGCCGTGCTCGCCGTGTATGACCCGGCCGCAGTGTCGCTCGACGTGTTGATGAAGCACTTCTGGGAGCAGCACGATCCGACCACGTTGAACAGGCAGGGCAACGACGTGGGCACCCAGTACCGATCGGCCGTGTACTGGACGACGGAAGGCCAGCGGGATGCCGTCGAGTCGTCGAAGGCTGCCTACGGGGCAGGGCTCACCGAGGCTGGATACGGAGCGATCACGACCGAGGTCCTTCCGGCTGCCCAAGCCGGCCCGTTCTACTACGCCGAGGAGTACCACCAGCAGTACCTCCACAAGAACCCGCGCGGGTACTGCAACCACGGGTTCTGCCAGATTCCGTGCCCGCCCCCCGCCGGCGCCGAACACGCTGCTGGAGCATCTAAAGGGGAACAACCATGACCAGCAGCAGCATCAGCGGCATCATCGACATCGTGGACCTGGGGTTCCAGTGGCAGGGACTCGATCCGTTCATCTTCACGATGCACCACCTCGACCACTACCCCGAGGGAAACGAGGCGCAGGGTCCGCTCCGTGATCTCAGCGGTCGGCGCATCGGTTCGGACTTCTCCGGGATCGACGGATGGAGCATGTACCACGGCGCCGTCGTTCCGGGGTTCCCCCAGCACCCCCATCGCGGGTTCGAGACCGTCACCGTTGTTCGCACCGGGTATGTCGACCATTCGGATTCCCTCGGCGCAACGGCGAGGTATGGCGGCGGTGACACCCAATGGTTGACGACGGGATCGGGGATTCAACACTCCGAGATGTTCCCCCTGATCAGGGCCGACGATGACAACCCGCTCGAACTGTTCCAGATCTGGTTGAACCTGCCGCCCGAGTCCAAGATGGTGCCTGCGTACTTCCGGATGCTGTGGTCCGAGGAGATCCCGACCGTCACCCCCGCACCCGGAGTGTCAGTCGACGTGATCGCCGGACACCTCGATGGCTTCGCTGCCCCCGCAGCACCACCCGATTCGTGGGCCTCACAGCCGGGATCGGACATGGCGATCTGGCTGGTGAGGTTGGACGGGGGAGCGACGTGGACGATGCCCGGCGCACCGGAGGGTGTCAACCGGATGCTGCACTTCTTCGCAGGTTCCGGTGCGCACATCGACGGCCAGTACGTTGGTTCCGGGCAGGGTGCGCGGCTCTCGGCAACCTATGCGCCGAGCATCGAGGCCGGGTCCGGTGGGGTCGAGTTCCTCCTTCTCCAGGGGCGTCCGATCGGTGCTCCCGTGTTCCAGCTCGGACCCTTCGTGATGAACACGCCCGAGCAGCTCCAGGAAGCCTTCGACGACTATCGCCGGACGGGATTCGGCGGATGGCCGTGGGCCGATCCCGATCCCGTCCACCCACGCTCGGAGGGACGCTTCGCACTCCACGCAGACGGGTCCGTCGAGCACAGGGACATCGAGGCCGTCCGATAGTTTGTCCGCCGCCGACGACCGCGTAGGCTGGGTGGCGACGGCTATCACGGAGGAGTCATGATCGCTTTCATGTGGACGATCATCGGTGCGATCGTCGTAGGCGCGGTCGTGGGTTCGCTCGCGAGGCTCATCCTGCCGGGTCGGTAGGATATGTCAATCGCCGCAACGATCACGGTCGGCTTCGTCGCCGCCCTCATCGGTGGTCTGATCGCGCAGCTCCTCGGTGTCGGTGACACCGACGGTATCGATTGGATCAAGCTCGCGATCCAGACCGGTCTCGCCATGGTGGGCGTCGGGTTCTGGTCCGGATGGTTCTTCCGGCGTTGAGATCGATCCGCAGCCTCATCACGATGTCTCGTAGGGAAGGCGAGGGTGGCCGCGCCCTGTCTTCGAGGCCCGGATCCGCCCTGAACGGAATCCCGAATGGATCGGATCATTGAGCGTATGAGCCTGGCCGATCACATCTTCGACGACGACAACCCGCACCTCGACAAGTTCGGCGTTGTCCTCGCGCTCGCCGCCGCGGCAGTCGCCATGAATCTCCTTGTCGACTCGTACAGTCCGAGTGGAGCGCTTCGAGAGGATGTCGTTTGGATTGCGGTGACCCTGATCACCGGCGCAACCCTCGTCTTCGCAGCCCGCGCCTCGGGTGTGAAGAAGCGTGTCCTGCGCATCGGTCAGGTCGTGGTGCTTCTCAGTGTCGGTGCCGCCACGGTCGTCGCGGTCACGGACGCTCTCGGTCTCACAGACATCGGCGTGAGTACCCAACCCTCCTGGCTGTGGACCCTTCTGTCCGTCGCGGCTCCCCTGGTCGTCCTCCGCCGCATCTCCACCCATCGGAAGGTCAGTGATGGAACGATTCTCGGGGCGATCTCGGTGTTCCTGCTGATCTCGTTGGCCTTCACCTATCTGCAGCTCAACATGGAGACACTCGGGCTCGGTGCTGCGTTCGGGAGCGTCGAGCCGTCGACGAGCTACATGTACTTCTCGCTCGTGACGATCACGACCACCGGCTACGGTGATCTCGTGCCGGTGACCAAGGCCGCGAGGTTGCTCGCAACATCCGAAGCCATCATCGGCCAGATCTTCCTCGTCACCGTCATCGCCAGGCTCGTCTCCCTGTATCGCGCGCCGGAGCGACGACGGTGGCGCTCATCCGCCGATGAACCAACCGCCGAGCAACCAGCGGACCCGTAGAGTCAGGCCCATCGACGAAGGAGTCTCGTGCCGACAGCCCACATTTCCGCAGCTGAGGGTGAGATCGCCGAAGCCGTACTCCTTCCAGGGGACCCACTCCGCGCGAAGTACATTGCCGATACCTTCCTCGACGGTGCGGTGGAAGTCACGGCCGTGCGCAACATGCTCGGCTTCACGGGGACCTACAAGGAGATGCCGGTCTCCGTCATGGGCACGGGAATGGGTATCCCGTCGGCATCCATCTACATCACCGAGCTCATCCGGTTCTACGGTGTCCGCCGACTCGTACGCGTCGGCTCATGCGGCGGGATCGCCGAGACCGCCCGCATGCGTGATGTGATCCTCGCGATCGGTGCCTGCACGGACTCCGGCGTCAATCGTGCCCGCTACGGGGGATGGGACTTCGCGCCAACAGCGGACTTCGGGCTCCTCAGCGCTGCAGCGAGCGCTGCGAGGGAGCAAGGCCTCGACGTCCATGTAGGGAACGTCCACTCGTCCGACAGCTTCTACAACCCCGTTGGGACCGCGCTCGCTACATGGCAGCGGATGGGCGTGCTCGCTGTCGAGATGGAGGCGGCGGGCCTCTACGGAATCGCCCACGAGGAGGGAGCTCGGGCGCTCACGGTGCTCACGGTTTCGGATCACCTCGTCACGCAGGAGGAGACCACGTCCGAGGAGCGGGAGCGAACCTTCGACGACATGGTCCGGGTCGCGCTCGAAGCACTGCTCGCGGACCGGACGACCTGAGGGCTTCACACAGGACAGGGTCTGCCCGTTCAGAGGACGTCACCGTCGGCTCGTCCGCCTCGACAGGTGGACGGCGGTCCCGATCAACAGCGCGCCGGATACAAGGAGCGCGACCGGCGCGCCAACGCCTCCACCGAGCACCTCGGTAACGAGCCACGGGACATAGATGAGGAGTCCGAGGACTCCGCCCACGAGCAGCACGACCTGGTCGCGCGCAACCCCAGTTCCGACGAGGCCGATCGACACGGTGATCCAGAGAATCATGGCTGCCAACCCGTCCCCCTCGGTCGATC
>JAWOGV010000140.1:0-3506 GCA_046496605.1 Acidimicrobiia bacterium
CGAACGAGATGAACTACGTCGCCCAGAAGTTCGCACGAACGGTGCTGGGCACCAACAACGTCGACAGCTGCAACCGCACCTGACACGCTCCCTCGGTCGTCGGTCTGGCGACAGTGTTCGGAGCGGGCGGCGGTACGTCGTCTTATGAGGAGATCGAGACCACGGACTGCATCGTCCTGTGGGGTTCGAACGCGCGGTCGGCCCACCCCATCTTCTTCCACCACCTCATGAAGGGTGTGCGCAACGGTGCCTCGATGTTCGTCGTCGACCCCCGCCGAACCGACTCCGCCGAGTGGGCCGACGTCTGGCTCGGGATCGACGTGGGCTCCGACATCGCCCTCGCGAACGCGGTCGCCCGCGAGATCATCCATGCCGGGCTCACGGACACCGCCTTCATCGAGCGAGCGACCAGGGGATTCGACGAGTTTGCGACCTCCGTCGAGCCATACACCCTGGAGCTCGCCGAGGCGATCACCGGGGTACCGCGAACCGCCATTCGCTCGCTCGCACACACCTACGCGGCGGCCCCCACGGCGCAGCTGTGTTGGACGCTCGGGATCACCGAGCACCACAACGCCACGGACAACGTGCTCGCGCTGATCAACCTCGCGCTCCTCACCGGGCATGTCGGCCGGTACGGATCGGGCCTCGTCCCGATCCGCGGCCAGAACAACGTCCAGGGGGGCGGCGACATGGGCGCCCTTCCGAACAAGCTGCCGGGTTTCCAGGACGTCCACGACCCCGAGGCGAGAAAGAGGTTCGAGCAGGCCTGGGACGGCGAGATCCCGACCCGCCCCGGCTGGCACGTCACCGAGATGTTCGACGCCATGGAGCGCAAGGACATCCACGCCATGTACATCATCGGCGAGAACCCCGCCCAATCCGAGGCGGACACGGGCCGGGCCGTCGAACTCCTCGAAGGCCTCGACCACCTCGTCGTGCAGGACATCTTCCTCACGCGAACGGCAGAGCTCGCGGACGTCGTCTTCCCTGCCGCGGCCGGCTGGGCCGAGTCGGAGGGAACGGTGACGTCGTCCGAGCGGAGGGTCCAGAGGGTCCGCAAGGCGCTCGATCCACCGGGGGAGGCACGAGACGACCTCGACATCCTGTACGACCTCGCACGCACCCTTGGCCACGACTGGGGCGAGGCCGACGCCAGGACGATCTGGGACGAGGTTCGCACGCTCTCCCCGATGCACGCCGGCATGTCCTACGACCGCCTCGAAGAGCTCGGCGGCATCCAGTGGCCCTGTCCCGACGACGACCACCCCGGTACCCGGTACCTCCATGGCTGGCTCTGGGACGACCCGATGATCAGGGAGGCCGTGCCGTTCACTCCCGTGGAGTGGGCGCCACCGATCGATCCGCTCGACGACGACTACCCGATCCGGTTGACGACGGGCCGCCGGCTCGACGGCTACAACACGGGCGTGCAGTCGGGTGGATACCGATCGCCCATCCGACACGGTGCCGTCA
The DNA here is from genome assembly GCA_046496605.1 of Acidimicrobiia bacterium. Lineage (GTDB taxonomy): Bacteria > Actinomycetota > Acidimicrobiia > Spongiisociales > UBA5794 > SZUA-442. The sequence goes on from JAWOGV010000140.1 coordinate 1,477, forward strand.
TCGACATGACACCGGAACAGGCCGACGACCTCGGCGTCTCCGACGGCGCCATCGTCCGCGTCACCTCGCGCCGAGGCTCGATCGAGGTGCCGATCCGTCTCACGACAGGGCTCCGTCGGGGCCTCGTCTTCATGGCGATCCACTCACCAGATGATGTCGATGTGAACACGCTCACGCTCGATGCGTGGGATCCGAAGTCGGGCACGGCAGAATTCAAGGCGACGGCGGTACGGATCGAACCGGCATCGACGAGCTGAGGCGAGCATCGACTATCAGACAACCTCCGACGCCCCGAGTCCCAGCGAGCGGCTTGCCGTGGACTCCGTGCTCGGTGAACCCACCTCCGTGTGGGATGGCGGGGAACGATCCGCGATCGATGATCACGTCGCCTACGGGGGCTTCAGCCACGCATCGAACCGACGCCACCTCCTCCTTCCGGCCCTCCACGCCGTCCAGTCGGCCATCGGATGGGTGAGCCACGGAGCCATCAACTACATCGCGGAACGACTGCCGGTGTCGCCCGCCGAGGCCTTCGGCGTCGCGGACTTCTACGACCTGATCGCGACCAGCCATCGTCCTGCCCGTGTCGCGTGGGTGTGCGACGACATCGCATGCCGATCACGCGGGGTGGAGTCCACGCTCGATTCGCTCACCCGCCAGCTCGGACCCGCCGGTGAGGTCCACGACGACGTCATGTGGAACCGCTCACCGTGCCTCGGGCAATGCGAGAAGGGATCGGCTGCCTTCGTCCAGGTCGCAGGCGGGGCCGATGTCTCCGTCGCTCCGGCATCTCCAGAAGCCATCATCGGCGTCCTTCGTGCCGAGGTCCCACGGTCGGCCGTGAAGCCGACCGACCCGATGCCCGGCACCGCCCTCCTGTCCCGCCGATCCGGTTCGATCCATGACCACATCGTCGGGGAGGGGTTCGTCAGCCTTCGTACCGCACTGCGAATCGGGAGCGAGGCAGTCATCGACGAGATGGAGGCGAGCGGACTGCGGGGGCGTGGTGGTGCCTCGTTCCCGGCAGCGGTCAAGTGGCGCGCCGTCGCCGAGGCGGACGGGCCGCGCTACGTCGTGTGCAACGCCGACGAATCCGAACCGGGGACGTTCAAGGACCGCGTCCTCATGGAGGCCGACCCGTATGGGCTCATCGAGGCCCTCACCATCGCCGCCTTCGCGGTCGGGGCGACCCGCGGGTACATCTACATCCGTGGCGAGTACCCCATCGCCCGCCGCCGCATCGCCGACGCGATCGACGAGACACGGCGCGCCGGGTTCCTCGGCGGTGACATCGCAGGGTCCGAGTTCTCGTTCGACCTCGAACTGCGCAGCGGCGCAGGCGCCTACATCTGCGGCGAGGAGACGGCGCTCTTCAACTCGATCGAGGGGTTCCGGGGGGAGCCTCGCCAGAAGCCGCCCTTCCCCACCGAGGCGGGCCTATTCGGGCGCCCGACGCTCGTCAACAACGTCGAGACACTCATGAACGTCCTTGCGATCGTCGACGAGGGCGGTGCCGCCTTCGCAGAGACCGGGACCGCCGAGTCGACGGGACCCAAGCTCTTCTGTGTCTCCGGCAACGTGGTGTCGCCCGGTGTCTACGAGGTCCCGTTCGGCGCGACGACCCGGGAGCTCATCTCGCTCTCCGGCGATGAACGTGCCTGCCGCTCCTCCGACGAGGACGGCTCGCAGGGTTCCCTCGATGCCGCCGGCGAGCGAGATGAGCTCCCGGGTCGTCGCGCCGAACGGGACCTCGTAGACACCGGGCGACACCACGTTGCCGGACACACAGAAGAGCTTGGGCCCTGTCGAGTCGGCGGTCCCGGTCTCGGCGAACGCGGCGCCGCCCTCGTCGACGATCGCGAGAACGTTCATGAGGGTTTCGACGTTGTTGACGAGGGTCGGTCGCCCGAAGAGCCCGGCCTCGGTCGGGAAGGGTGGCTTCTGGCGCGGCTCCCCCCGGAACCCCTCGATCGAGTTGAAGAGCGCCGTCTCCTCGCCGCAGATGTAGGCGCCTGCGCCGCTGCGCAGTT
>JAWOGV010000178.1:0-5999 GCA_046496605.1 Acidimicrobiia bacterium
CGAGCAGAATGCAAGACGGTGCCTCCAGATCGCCGACCGTGCCTACGTGCTCGATCAGGGAACGAACGCGTACGAGGGGACCGGCCGCGAGCTGCTGCACGACCCCAACGTCATCGCCCTGTACCTGGGGACACTTGGACGGGTGGAATAGGAAGGAGGGGCCCGGTGACCGGGCCCCTCCTCTTCCATGACTTCCGATTGACCTCAGATGGTTCCGACGATCTGATCGAAGGTCTGGGGCGCCCCATCGGCGTCGTACTCGAACAAGTCGTACGTGCCGATGCTCGGCTCACCGTTCGCACCGAAGTCCAGCGGACCGGATGCACCGTCATAGTCGATGTCGGCGCCCTGCTGGAGCAGCTCGAAGCATGCAGCGAAGGTATTGCACTTCTCCCCATCCCTCGTGACCGTGATCATGTTGCTCACGAACACCGTCGGATCAGCGCTCTGGGCCTCCTGGGCCGCGAGGACCGTGACGACGAGGCAGTCGTAGAAATGCGCCGAGAAGATCGTCGGTGTACCCGGGGCGAAGGCCTCGAGTCGCGCTCCGAACGTCTGCTCGCCGTTGGCCGGCGACGACGACGGTGCCGTGCCGCGAATGCCCTCGAGCAACGCCGCGTTGCCACCGAGGGACTCGGCCGTCACGTTGTCCTTGAACCCGTCAGCGATATAGATCTGTCCTTCGAAGCCCGCACCACTCAGATCCTGAAGGATCTGTGCGCCCTCATCGAAGGTGATCATCGCGACCGCCTCTGCACCGGAGTTCACGATCGATGCCGTCAGATCCGAGAAGGACGCAGCGTTGAAGTCGTATCCCTCCTGGAGGGTGACCGTCGCGCCGGCGGATGCCAGATACGCAGCGAGGCTCTCACCGAACCCACGACCGTACTCGTCCGCACGCCACACGACCGCTACCGATGCCTGGCCATCATTGATGATCAGGTCTCCGAGTGCTGGTGCCTGGATGTCGTCCGATGGCGCCGTCCTCGTGTAGTACGGGTCGTACGTCGATGCACTGAGTGCTGCACCGGTGTTGGATCCCGAACACATCGGGAGCTGGCTCTCGTTGACCTTGTCGAACACACCGAGCGTCACACCGGTCGCTGCCGGGCCGATGATGGCCTGGAAGCTTCCCGTGAGGAACTCATCGATGTTCGTCGAAGCGACGTTCGGATCCGTTCCAGAGTCCGCATAGGTCACGGACACGAGCCCAGGCGACACCGCGTTGATCTCCTCGACGCCCATCCTGATGGGCTGCTCGAGTGCTTCGATGATGGATGCGAGGCCACCGGTCTGCGGCAGGATCGACCCGATATTCATGGCGATCGGCGCGAACTCGGGTGGTGCCTCCGTGGTCGTCGTGGTTTCTGCTGCGGTCGTCGTGGTTTCTGCTGCGGTCGTCGTGGTTTCCGCTGCGGTCGTGGTCGTCGTGTCCATCGCTTCGTCTTCTCCACCGCTGTTCAAGGCGATGATGACGACGACGATGATTGCCACGGCGGCAACGGCGATCCACGGCAACCACTTCTTGAGGTTGTCGTTCACTTCGTGCCTCCAGTTGTCGTTCCAGCGCAGCCGGGCTGCGTAGGTGGAGAGTAGGCATCGTGCGCACGCGACACAAGGGTGTGGACCCCGGGTTCGGGCTACCGTTGGACGATGACAGAACGCCTCGACGGGCATGTTTCACGCCAGCGGCAACGGCTCACCGCATCGGTCACGGACCTCGGTGTGGCTCGCCAGCGCGCCATGCTGATCGGCCTCGTCCGCTCACGCGAAGGAAGGGCCGACGGTGTGGCAAGCCTCGCCGAGCTCGAGCTCCTGACCGATACGGCAGGATCCGAGCCCGTGGTGTCGGAGTTGGTCCGCCGTGAGCGGCCGGACGCCGCGACATACATCGGCAAGGGCAAGCTCGAGGAGCTCGTGGGGATCTCCAAGGCCGAGGACATCGACGTCGTCGTATTCGACAACGAGTTGAGCCCCGCACAGCAGCGGAACCTCCAAGAGGCCTTTCAATGCGATGTCGTGGACCGTGTCGCCCTCATCCTCGACATCTTCGCCCAACACGCACACACGAAGGAGGGCAGGCTCCAGGTCGAGCTCGCCCAGTACCGCTACCGGCTCCCCCGCCTGCGAGGCCAGGGGACGGCGCTGTCCCGCCTCGGTGCCGGCATCGGCACCCGTGGACCGGGCGAGACGAAGCTCGAGACCGACCGTCGTCGGATCCTCGACCGTATCCGCAAGATCGAGCGTGAGCTCAAGGACTCCGAACGGTCCCGAGCGACGAGAAGCAAGCGTCGCCGCGGCTCAGGCGAACTCGTCGTGGCGATCGTCGGGTACACGAACGCCGGCAAGTCGACGCTGTTCAACCGGCTCACGGATGCCGGTGTCCTCGTCGAGGACCGGCTCTTCGCGACACTCGACTCGACGGTACGGAAGTTGGATCTCCCGCATGGCCACACGGCGCTCGTTTCGGACACCGTCGGGTTCGTGAGGGACCTCCCTCACGAGTTGGTGGAGGCCTTTCGCTCCACACTCGAGGAGGCAACGGACGCCGACCTCCTCCTTCACCTCGTCGACGCCTCCGACGAGGATCCGGATCACCAGATCCGAGCGGTCCATTCCGTCCTCGATGAGATCGGTGCGAACTCCGTGAGGGAGGTCATCGCCTACAACAAGGTCGATGCGATCGACTCGACCACCCTGACGCGTCTGCGCTCATTGCATCCGGACGCCGCATTCATCTCCGCACTCACCGGTGAGGGGATCGACGAGCTCCTCGAACTCGTGGTCGATGCACTGCATGCGACGACGATCCAGCTCGACCTGATGATCCCGTATGAGCACGGCGACGTGCTCGCCGACGCCCATGAGTCCGGCGATGTCCTCGACCAGCGACACGACGACGCGGGGACGTCGATCACGATTCGGCTGCCCCACGCAGCTGCGGCCCGGTTTCGTCGATTCGTGGTCGAATCCCCCGGGACGTCCGACGCATCCTGAGACGGGCCCGGACGGGCGGCTCAGAGCAGCTGGGTCGCCAGCTCGGCGAGGGGGCTGCGCACCGTACGTTCGAGGGTGACGTGACCGAACATCGGGTTGCCCTTGAACTTCTCGATCAGGGCGGCCAGGCCTCCGAACGGCGAGACGTACGGGTTGTCGACCTGGCTGAGATCGCCGCAGAAGACGACCTTGGAGTCGGCGGCCATGCGGGTGAGGATGACCTTCAGCGTCGGCAGTTCGAGGTTCTGCGCCTCGTCGACGATCACGAGCTCCCCCGTGATCGACCGACCACGCAGGTAGGTCACGGCGGCCAACTCGAGCACGTCGCGCTCGAACAACTCCTCGACCGCATCCCTGGGGTTGGATCCTGCACCGCCGAACAGCGCGTAGAGGTTGTCGTGCACCGCGGCCATCCAGGGCTCCAGCTTCTCGTTGAGGTCACCCGGGAGGAAACCGACCTCCTGGCGCCCCACGGCGATGAGAGGGCGGTACACCGACACCCTCCGGTACCTGCCGAGCTCGAGGACCTGCTCGAGGGCGGCAGCAAGGGACAGGAAGGTCTTCCCCGTTCCCGCCACCCCCATGATGCTCACGGCGGTGACGTCGGGGTCCATCAGCAGGTCTGCTGCAAACGCCTGCCTGAGGTTCTTGGTCTCGATCCCGAACATGTGGCGGGAGCCGGGGACCCTCACCGCGACGGGATCCGGTCCCTCATCGGCGACCCTTCCGAGTCCCGACGCGGAACCCGGACCCTTCAGGATCACGTACTGGTTGATGATTCCATCGATCTCGGGAACGATGACCTTTCCGGAGTCGTACAGCTCCTCGATGACATCGGCATCGACCTCGACCTCGGTGACACCGGACCACGACTCGTCGACCTGGACGATGTCGCCCCGGTAGTCCTCGACGTCGACGTCGAGCTGGGCACCCTTGATCCGGAGTGCGGCATCCTTGGTCACGAGGACGGACGCGTGGCCCTCGTCGCGGAGGTTGAGGCATGTGGCGAGGATCCGATGATCGGGTGTCGCTGGGTCGAGGACCTCTGGCAACCGGTCCGAGTGAACGCCATTCAGCTCGATCCTGACGGTTCCGCCGGCATCGAGTCGGTGCGGCGTCCTCAGTCCGCCCGAGCGGGAGGCTCCCATCTCCTCGAGGAGCCTGATCGCTGAGCGCGCGTTGGCTCCCACCTCATCCATGCGGGTCTTCTGCTTGTCGAGCTCCTCGATGACCACCAACGGAAGCACGACGGCGTGTTCGTCGAAGCGGAGGATGGCCCGGGGGTCGGCGAGGAGGACACAGGTATCGAGTACGTACGTCTTCTGACCTGCCGGACCGGATCGGGATCGCTGAGGCACGGGTGCTACCTTGCTACCAGTTCCGGTGAATTGCAAGCATGTGATTCGGCCATCACATCCACCACCCTTCCGCGTGACCGGCGGCGACCATCCGCGTACGATGGATCCTACGCGCACCCCGGAGACCCGATGACGACACCCACCCCAGCAATACCCGACCTCCGGATGGCTGTCATCGGAGCCGGGTCGTGGGGCACGGCGATCGCCTCGATGATCGCTCCGCGGGTCGAGACGACGATCTGGGCCCGCCGCCGCGACGTCGCGGACGAGATCACGAGCGAGCACACGAACAGCTCCTATCTGCCCGGTCTCGATCTCGCACCCGAGCTGAGCGCCACGTCAGACCTGCGCGTCGCCGTCTCGAACGTCGACGCGCTCGTCATCGGTGTCCCCTCCCATGGCTTCCGGGAGGTCCTCGGTTCGGTCGCCGACGCGATTCCTCCGAAGACGCCGATCCTGTCGCTCAGCAAGGGAATCGAAGCCGAAAGCCTCATGCGAATGACGGAGGTCACCGCCGACATCCTCACAGGGCATGACCGGTCGGTCATCGGCGCCCTCACGGGGCCAAACCTCGCCAGGGAGATCGTCGCCGGTCAGCCAGCGGCGACGGTGATCGCCATCGAGGACGAGGAAACGGCGAGGAGGCTCCAGCGCGTGTTCATGAACTCGCGCTTCCGCGTGTACACGAACCCGGACGTGATCGGGTCGGAGGTGGCAGGTGCGGTCAAGAACGTGATGGCGATCGCAGCAGGCATGGCGGCAGGACAGGGGTTCGGCGACAACACCCTCGCAACACTCATCACGAGGGCACTGGTCGAGATGACCCGCCTCGGCGTCGCCATGGGTGGGGACGTCAGGACGTTCTCCGGCCTGGCGGGTCTCGGTGACCTCGTGGCGACCTGCAACTCCACCCAGAGCCGCAACCACCAGGTCGGCGTCGGCCTTGGTCAGGGACGTTCCCTCGACGACATCGTCAGCGACATGAACATGGTCGCCGAAGGAGTGAAGTCAACGAGTGGCGTCCTCGCACTTGCCGAACGGTACGGCGTCGAGATGCCGATCGCGACCCAGGTCGGTCGGGTTCTCTACGACGGGATCGACACGACGACCGCGCTGCGTGAGCTGATGATGCGGGCGGCGCGAAGCGAGTACGGCTGATCGGGCACGGTCATGAGCTCCCCGGCACGGCGAACGACTCCCTGGCCCGCACGGCCTCCGACCGCGTGATGCACCCTTCGAGGTGATCGTTCACGAGGCCCATCGCCTGCATGAATGCGTAGATCGTCGTCGGGCCCACGAGGCGCCAACCCCGTCTCTTGAGGTCCTTCGAGATCACCGTGGACGTCTCCGATACGGCGACCAGCTCCACGGGTGCCTCCGGCCGATCGGGCTCGTGGGCCCAGAAGTACGCACCGATGGACCCGTACTCCTCGCGAAGCTCGATCGCACGTCCGGCGTTGCCGATCGTCGCTTCGATCTTGCCGCGGTGCCTGACGATTCCCGCATCCCCGAGGAGTCGGAGGACGTCGGCCTCGTCGAACGCCGCAACGGCGACGGGATCGAATCCTGCGAACGCACGGCGGAAGTTCTCCCTCTTGCGCAGGATCGTCAGCCACGAGAGACCGGACTAGAACCCTTCGAGGC
>JAWOGV010000184.1:0-2673 GCA_046496605.1 Acidimicrobiia bacterium
CTTCCGCGACCGGGTCGCCGTGTTGACGGCGTGGCTCCAACCGACATCGCTCGCCCTGATGATGGTCGGCAACATCATCCTGCTCGGATACCGCATCTGGGCCGCAGAGGGTGCGTACCGGTCCGCCAAGGGAAGGGCACCTGCGTCCTTTCGCTCGCCGACGAGCGCAGTTCTCGGAGGTGCCGTCGGACTGTCGATGATCCTCCTCACGCCCCACATCGTGTTCGGCTACTACGACCTGGTCCAATACGACCTCCTGACATCGGTGTTCACCGCATCGTCCACCTCGACCACCGTCGTTGCCGAGGAGGACCCGACCACCCCGAGCACGGATGCGACGGGTTCGACCGTCACGACCCAACCGGGTGACACGACCACATCAACGACGCCGCCCGGATCGGTGATCTGGGACGGCCTCGACCGCCTCAACATCCTCCTCATCGGGGGGGACTACGGGACCGGGCGGACGGGGATTCGGACCGACACCATGATCACCGTGTCGATCGATCCATCGACGGGCGACGCCGCGATGTTCTCGGTTCCCCGCAACTGGACGCAGGCACCCCTCCCCGATGGGATGGGTGTCTGGGACTGCAACTGCTACCCGGAACTGATCAACGAGCTGTGGGTCGCCGGTGAGCAGCATCCGGAGGCGTTCCCGGGGCCCGGGACTCCTTCGGAGAACGCGGTGAAGGGCGTGATCTCCGAGTTCCTCGGAATCCCGATCCACTACTACGCGATGGTGAACCTTGACGGATTCGTCGACATCGTCGACGCTCTCGGGGGTGTCGAGATCTACATACCGTCGACCGTGATCGATGAGGAGTATCCCAACGAGGACGGCACGACGACCGAGCGGATCCAGATCGATCAGGGCTGGCAGGAGCTCGACGGCCACCTCGCCCTCGCGTACTCACGAACGAGGAACCAGGACAGCGACTACTTCCGCATGAACCGCCAGCGGTGCGTCATCGAGGCGATCATCGACAAGGCAGACCCGGTGTCCCTGTTGCGCAACTTCGGGAGGCTTGCCGATGTCGTCAAGGACACGACGCTCACGGACATCCCCCTCGACGCGTTGCCGCAGCTCGTTCAGTTGCTACCCGACATCGACCTCGAGAACGTCGTGTCCGTCCGGTTCATCCCGCCCGAATACCACCTCAAGTATCGGGACGACGGCCAGCCGGGCCGTGTCGCCAACATCGACCTCGTCCACGAACATGTGAACCTCGTGATCACCGATCCACAGCGTGCGATCGAGGAACTCGGGCTGGAGAAACTCGACGACGTGTGCGGTCCGCCTGCGTAGCCGGACATCTCACCTCACCACCGATCCACACGACGGCGCCCGCGTGGCCGTGCACACATGGTGCGATCAGCCGCCGGGGTGCTCCTGGATCGTCGTCAGGACATCGGTTCGCCGGTAGGTTCGGCCCTCGATCGAACGGGTGACGACCCACTCCGTCCGGGCCGGTTGCGGCTCGAGTCGCACTCCCGACCCGACGACCTCGTCATCGGCCACCTCATTGGCCACCTCATTGGCAATGGGTAGCTGCGCCGACGTGGCGCGTGCGGTCCACTTCGAGATCTCCTCGTGAGGCATCGTGGGTTCGGTCGTGACCGTGAGGTCGTCGACCGTGATCCCAATCGCCGCAGAGAATTCATCGGAGACCTCGATCGACTCCGGCCCGGCGCGCTTCTTCCACACGACGGGGCGCGACGCCGACACCGGTCCGTCGAGCGGTCCGCGGTCGTTCATCTGCTTGTCGGGTCTCGGCACGGGATGCCTCCTGCGCACCACGTTACCTGCGCATGGGGCCACGGGGAAGGCCCAATCCCCCGCGGCGACTACTGTCTAGCCCATGAAACTGCTGATTCGGCTCGCTCTGATGGTCGTGGCGGTGTGGTTGACGTTCCGCATCGTCCCGGGTCTGGGCTTCGACGGTGATGCGTGGATTCTCGTGATCCTCGCCCTGGCGGTCGGACTTGCCAACGCTATCGTGATCCCCATCCTCAAGGTCTTCGCCCTCCCCCTCCGGGTGATGACGCTCGGTCTGGCGACCCTCGTCATCAACGTACTCGTGATGTTCGGACTGATCATCGTCGCAGGGTCTCTGGAACTCGGGATCACGAGCGACGGTGCACTCGCCAACCTACTCGGTGCCCTGGTACTCACCGTCCTATCGTCCGTCGTCTCGTTCCTCGTCAGGGACTGAGATGGCATCGGCTCGGTTCCTGTCGCCGGTATCGGGACTCATCGTCGGTGTCCGCTTCGCCGTCAAGTCGCTCGAACCGAGCCTCATGCGCCGATCGGCGATCGACCAGGGCATCATCATGGGAGGAAGCTTCCTGACAGGGTTCGTCACCGGTGCATCCGCCGGAGCGGCAGCGGGGCTCCTCCCGATACCGAGATCAGGGCCCACAACGCGGTTCCTCGGCATGGTGGCGGCGTCTGCGCGGTCTGCCCAGGCACTCAACGCTCGGGACCGGTCGAGCCATCCACCGATCGATGAGTCCGAAGCATGGACAGAGATCGGGACGGAGGTCGTCTCGGCCCTCGCCCTCGTCGGATTTGCGAGCCGCAGGGGCAGGGCCCCCATCGCCAATCCGTCCACCTTCAGCGCAGTGGGGGCTGGCACCCTCTTCGAGGCGCAGGCGGCCCTCGCCCATCGC
>JAWOGV010000101.1:0-2583 GCA_046496605.1 Acidimicrobiia bacterium
CAGGGTGAGTTCATCTCCATCGTCGGTGCATCCGGTGCAGGGAAGTCGACGCTCCTGACGATCCTCGCAGGGTTCGAGAAGCCCTCCGCGGGACGAGCGACCGTGGCCGATCGCGACCTGACGGACATGAGTCCCCGTGACCTCACCCGCTATTACCGCCGTGATGTCGGGTTCGTGTGGCAGGACTTCACGCGGAACCTCCTCCCATACCTCAAGGCCGTCCAGAACGTGGAGCTCCCGTTGCTCCTCGGCGGTGTCTCCGGACGAAAGCGCAAGGACCGCGCCATGTCCCTTCTCGAGGCCGTCGGCCTCCGTGGAAAGGCACACGCCCCCATTCACACCCTCTCTGGTGGCGAGCAACAGCGCCTTGCCCTGTGCGTGGCGCTCGCACCGGGGCCGAAGCTCCTCCTTGCGGACGAGCTCACCGGTGAGCTCGACACCGAGACATCGCTCGAGATCTTCGAGTTGCTGCGTCAGCTCTCGCACGATGGGGGCCTCTCCGTCCTTGTCGTCACCCATGACGTTGCGATCGCGAGACGGACCGATCGCGTCGTGCGGATCGCCGACGGGCGGATCGCCACCCAATCAAGGCGCGGAGCCTCGGAACTCGTGGCGGTCGACAACCGGGGCATGGTTCAGCTGCCGCGCGACCTCATGATCGAGGCAGGCATCGATGACCGTGTGCGGGTGAAGGTCGTGCCGGAGGGCCTGCTGCTCGAGCCGGAAGGTGGCCACGATGAGCCTTGAGCTGCGCAACGTGACGAAGCGGTATCCCAACGGGGCGATCGGTGCGCTCGGAGTGGATCTGGAGGTCTCCACGGGAACGTTCGTAGCCCTGTTCGGACCCTCGGGATCGGGAAAGACGTCCCAGCTCCACATGCTCGGGCTCCTCCAGCGCCCCGATGAAGGCGAGGTGTGGATCGACGGCGAACGTGCGGACCAACTCTCCGAGGCCGGCGCCGCCCGTCTTCGGCGGACCAAGCTCGGCTTCGTCTTCCAGTCCGCGAGCCTGCTGACGCTCGCGTCAGCACGTGAGAACGTCGATGTGTCCCTCCGCCTCAGCGGGGCACGTGGCGCCGAAGCGAAGCGAAGGGTCGAGGCGGCGCTCGAGACCGTGGATCTGCTTCGCCGGATCGACCACCGTCCGGACGAGATGTCAGGCGGTGAGCAACAGCGGGTCTCGATCGCTCGAGCGCTCGTCCATGAACCGAAGTACCTCCTCGCCGACGAGCCGACGGGGGAACTCGACACGACGACGGGAGCGGGGATCCTCCAGATGCTCAAGGACATCGCCGGTCGCGGCACGACGGTGCTCATGGCGACACACGACCCGGCAGCGATCGACTACGTCGATGTCGCCTACTTCGTGCGCTCAGGGACCCTTCACCTCCCCGACCGCGACGAACTCAACCTCTGGCTGACCGACGGGACGGAGTTCACGACCACATAGCGGGTTCGTCGTGCGGTCGGCCCCGTGTCCCTAGCCTTGGAGCGATGGAGATGCTCAAGGCGGCGCGGTTCGCCCGTGATGTCGTGCTCGTGGAAGGCAATGACGCGCGCGACCATCTCCAGTCACAGCTCACGCAGGACGTCATGGGCCTCTCGATCGGCGATTCCGCGTGGTCCTTCCTCCTCGAAACGAAGAGCGAGATCGTCGCACTCCTCCGGATCACCCGAACCGGGGAGTCGACGGTCGTCCTCGATACGGATGTGGGCTGGGGAGATCGGATCCGTGAGCGGATCGACGGATTCCTCTTCCGTATGGACGTCTCGTTCGAACAGGGAACGTGGGACGCGATCGCGTACCGCGGCCCCGGTGCCTCGGCGATCCACGCCGATGCTCCCGTTGTGGCACGGGTCGACTGGGGCGACGTCGATGGCCTCGATGTCGTTGGACCCGATCTTCCCGATCCGGTCGACGTTCCCATGCTCGACGCCGATTCGTTCGAGTCCTTGCGGATCTGGGCCGGATGGCCCCGCATGGGCCGTGACATCGCGGAGGGAACGACACCGGCAATGACCGGTCTGGTCGGTGAGACCGTGTCGTTCACCAAGGGCTGCTACACGGGCCAGGAGTTCGTCGCCAGGGTCCATTACCGCGATGCAGCACCGCCGCGGAGGCTCGTCCAGGTGCGATTCCACCCGTGCGCGGCGGTCGGGGTCGGGGATGACCTCGTTCTCGATGGTGAGACGGTGGGTGAAGTACATAAAGTTATACTTGGTTTAGAGTCAACTTTCCCTGCCGATTATCTTTTGATGATAATAGACAAAGTCGGTTCGGAGTGCCTGAAAGCATATTATGATTTTGGTAATATGACGGCTTGGGGACAAGACCCTGTTGAAGAAGTAAGGAAACTCGGCAAGCAGATTTGCATGATTCATGTCAAAGATACTGAAAACAAGATGCTTGGTGAGGGCAATGTTGATTTCAAAGGCGTGAGTGATGCTGTTCGTGATATTGGCTATGATGATTATATGGTTCTTGAAACTCCGAGTGGAGATGATCCGAAAGCCTCTGCGTCGATAAACTTAGCCTTTACGAAGAAACTTGGCAAGTAACGAAATACGGGAGATAAAATATAT
>JAWOGV010000106.1:0-3086 GCA_046496605.1 Acidimicrobiia bacterium
TTCTGGCCGAAGCTCTCCTGTGTCCATCCCTTGAAGTCGATCATGCCGCTCTTGGCCACGAGGTCGTTGCCGTCGTCGTAGATCCAGTGCCGGGGCATCTTCGATGCGCCGGCAACGCCGTGGTCGTGTGAGCCATCCGCTCGCAGCGTCAACGTCAAGGTCGTCCACACGGTTGGCGCCACGATCCTGAGGAACGGCGGCCGGTTGACTCGTCTCGGCAGGGGAGCGCCTGTCCGCCCCCCGGTCGTTTGGGTGAAGGTCGCCGTGGTGGCAGTGATGACGGGCTCTGCCCGTAGGTCGGGAAACGAAACTGCCGGGATGGTGATGCTCCCGACGCCAAGGGCGAGCGTGGTAGCGCCCATGTGGCCGCCAGCGGAGTATCCGGCGTCGACGACCCTGCCGCCCTCCACCTCGATCCACGCCCGCAGCTCATTGGCGAACCGGAAGCGATCCGCCTTGCGCAGGGCCTCGAGGTCATCGATGTGGTCGGGGAGCGGGTCGTCGTAGTGGCCGATGCCCAGGTCGATGGGCACACGGAGTGGGCCTGTCATCGCCTCGGATGGGATCCACGAGACGGAGGTGACCGATGATTCGATGCGCATGATTCCTCCTTGGAACACGGGCAGCGTGTCACAGAGGCACGTGGCGATCCAGCGTGGTGGCAAGGGTTCGGAATGGGTGTCAACCCCACCCCCGACCGGGCGCCTGCACCGTAGGCGGATCGTCCACGCGGGTGGAGAATGCGTCACGTACACTTGCCCGTCGGAAGGGAACCCATTGCCCATCTCGGTGTTTCTCGCCGACGACAACCTCATCGTGAGGGAAGGCGTCAAGGCCCTGCTCGACCTCGAGGACGACATCGACATCGTCGGTCAAGCCGCAGACTTCGAAGAACTCGTTGCCGGTGCTGAAGCCACGAATCCGAATGTGATCGTCACCGACATCCGCATGCCTCCCAACTTCTCCCGTGAGGGAATCGATGCAGCGAAACTGGTGCGCATGAGGCATCCGGGCACCGGCATCGTGATCCTCTCGCAATTCGACGATCCCGACTACGCCATCTCGCTCCTGTCCGATGGTGCGGCTGGATACGCCTACCTCCTCAAGGACCGCGTCGGTGAGGGGAACCAGCTCGCGAGGGCCGTGCGGGAAGTTGCAGCGGGTGGCTCGGTACTCGACCCCAAGATCGTCGACGGGCTCACCACACCGGTGCGCACCGACGCCGACCTGTCCGACCGTGAGGAAGCCCTCCTGCAACAGGTCGCGGAGGGCCGGACGATCAAGGCCATCGCCCCACAGATGCACACGACGCCCGCAGGCGCCGATGAGGCGATCGAAGCTCTCTTCCTGCGTCTCGCAGAGGGCCTCACCTCCGGTAACACGGACAGCTTGAAACGGCTCCGCCTCCTCCAGAAGGCAATCGTCGACCGCAAGGAGCAGGGCGAGTCGCTCAGCAGGCTCCTCCCCGGAGGTGTCGCCGCCCAGATCATCGAAGGTGGTCGTCAGCCCGGCGAGACCGAGGAGCTGACGGTCACGGTGCTGATGTCCGACATTCGTGGCTACACGACGATCGCTGAACACACCGATCCTTCGATTCTCGCAGTGCAGCTCAACGAGCACCGATCGGCCATGAACGGAGCCATCCTCGGGCACAGCGGCACCGTGATGCAGTTCGTAGGCGACGCCGTCATGGCGGTGTTCGGGGCCCCTGTTGCCCAGGCTGACCATGAGGCTCTGTCAGTTGAGGCATCAATTGCGATGCATTCAGCCCAACACGAACTCAACGCTCGGTGGCAATCAGAAGGCAAGGAACCGTTCGGTCTCGGCATCGGACTGTCGACGGGCCTCGTCGCTGCAGCCCTCCTCGGTTCCGAGGAGCGCCTCGAGTACACCCTCGTCGGCGACACGGTGAATCTCACCCAGCGTCTCCAGCAGTGGGCAGAGCCTGGCGAGACGGTGTTGAGCCTGCCGACATGGGAGGCCCTGATCGATCCACCCGAGGCAGATGAGCTCGAAGCCGCGATCGTCAAGGGCCGCGCGACGCCCGTGGGCGCCTATCGGTTCCCGAGGAGGCAGCCATGAGCACCTTCGACGGCGCCGTGACCGATCGCGGACGCGTATCCCTCGGGAGAGGATTTGCTGTCGCCTCCGTCGCCCTTGGTGGTGCGGGGATGGTCCTGCTCGCCGGGTTTGCTGGCTGGGACTTCCTGATCGAATCGCTCGCGCTCAACTTCGGGGCGCTCGCCGTCATGCTCGGCATGCTGACGTGGCTCATGATCCCGACGCAGAGCCGCAATGGTTCGGTGTGGGCGATTGCATGGGCGGCGCTCTTCTCGGCACTTTTCACCTCAGGAGTGGCGGTTGCCGTGCTGGTCACGAGACGAGCCATTCCCGGTCTCTCCTTTGCGGAGTTCGAGCAGCTCAGCCCCGCCGATCTCCCGACGCTGGCCTCGTTCGCTGTGTCATTCCGGTTCTGGCCCGTGGTGCCTGCGTTCTGGCTCCCGCTGACTCTCGGCCTTCTGCTGTTCCCCACGGGACACCCGCCGACCCCTCGGTGGAAGTGGGTTGGCTGGTGGAGCATCCTCGCGATCGCGCTGGCCTCCACCGCCACGGCCGTTGCTCAGAACCCGTGGAGCACCTTGCCGATCTCCTCGGGGGAGAGCACGGTCCCTGGCATGCTCGGCTCCCTGAACGACACAGGCTTCCTCCTCGCGTCCATCGCCGCACTGGCCTCGATTGTCTCGCTGGTTGTTCGGTACCGCAGGAGTGTCGGAGTGGAGCGAAGCCAGATCCGGTGGATCGCCTTCGGGGGAGCGGTCTATGTCGTTGCCCTGATGTTCGGCGACAATGTTCAGGGGACCCCCGTCGTCGATGCGCTGACAGGCTTCGGAGTCCAGGCCACGCTCGTAGCGTCGTATGGCATCGCCATCACGAAGTACCGCCTGTACGACATCGACGTCGTCATTTCGAGGACCGTCGCGTATGGCGTGCTGGCTGGCTTCATCACAGGGGTGTATGCCCTGGTCGTCGTGGGGATCGGCTCCCTGCTCGGAGGTGGCGATGAGCCGAACCTCGCCTTGTCGATC
>JAWOGV010000142.1:0-2575 GCA_046496605.1 Acidimicrobiia bacterium
CTGGCGCTTCGCACGGTGGCCGCCATCCCGCCCAGTCCCGCGGATGACCAATCTGTCTGACGCCGGAGTGTTCGTCGATCCACCGACGGACGATCAGGCCCGACGGGAGTGATCGTCGAAGCCGACCGTCAACCCGGCAAAGGCCAGGGCGGCTTGGGCACGGAGAAGCTCCGGGTCTTCGCCAAGCGCCATCTGGGTGAGCAGGGTCGTGAACTGCGTGTCGATGAAAGCGGCAATCACCGTTGTGGGAGCGTTCGACGTGATCTCGCCCCGCTTCTTGGCCCGCTCAACCCAGCGGGCATAGGTGGCCCGTGCATCCTCGCGAAGCGTGTCGACCCGGGACTGGGTGGACGGGCCGAGCCGGGACGACAGCACGCGCATCTTCGACAGGAGGCAGCCAGGGGGCATGCCGCGATCGGGGTCTGTCATGAACCCGACCAACGCGTCCAGGATCTCTTCGAAGGGGCCGTCCCTGGTGGTGAGCTCCCATGTCGGCGCCAGCACCGTCTCGGCGTAACGCTCGAGAACGGCGTCCATCAGGCCGTCTTCACCGCCGAACTCCCGGTACACCCCCGGCTTCGACACGGTGGCGCGACGACACAGATCGTTCAGTGACACGCCGTCGGTGCCCTCACGCCAGTAGCAGTCCATGGCCACGTCGATCACCCGGTCGCGGTCGAACGTCTTCGGCCGGCCCCTCCCTCGGATCTCGCTCGACTCGACCACGGCTGTTGGACCTTTCGGGATGACCGGCACCTCGCCCTCGGACCATCAGTGTACCGGTCGGTACGTAACCAAGCCGTCCGAGGAGTGGCTCGTCGCGGCCGGACGGCGCCGGGCCGAGCGGTGCCCCCTGCGACGGAGCAATCGCGACGTCCAGGTTTTCGTACCTTTCGGTACAAAGGAGTTGCCGAGGGCTGCACAGCAAGGCTACGCTGTATTGAATACCGGTCAGTCCGAAATATCGGTCACGGAAGAAGTGTGCGTCGATCCCGCGGCGTCCACCCTTGGGATCTCAGGACCGCGGGGCCGAGCGGACGGGGAGGAGATCGGTAGCGGTCCCCTCGCCAGGTCAGCTCGGCCATCCCTATCAGCTGAACCTCTGCATACAACGACAGGAGAGATGGAACATGAGTAGCAAAACGGTCGTCTCCAGTATCGGGCTCGTGCTCTGCATGGCGCCGGGACTACTGCACTCTGTGGAGGTGATGTTCCCGATGCTGTCTCGCTGGATCGTGAACTACGTGCTTCCGCTCTTCGGTCCGGCCCTCCCGAGGAGGGCCGAGTCCCTCACGTACGACGAGCAGATCACGATGTTGGATGCCGCGCTCGAGGCCTCTCCGGCAGAGAAGAAGAGGGCGGGATCGGACTACATCTTCCTGGTGCTCTTCGAGCAGCGCCAGGGCTCGCTCGCCTTCCTCGCCGTGGTGGTCGGTGCTCTCTACGGGCTGACGCTGAGCGTTGCCGAACGCCAGCCACTGCACCTGGTCTTTGCCGTGATGGCGGTGTTGTTCGCACTCGTCAATGCCAACCACGCCGGAATTCCGTTCTTGGGCCATCATCCCAAGGTGTCACGAAACGGGCGAAACGTGGGACTCGTGTTCGCCCCGTTCTGGACGGTGGCGGCTGTGCTGAACTGGCTGGCGTTCTCTTACGCGCTGTAGCTGAGGGAGAGGCGGCGTGGCGAAGAGCCTCGAGTCGTGCGATCGACTCGCAGGTCTCCGCTGTCTCGATCGCCCCGGTGTCGGAACGTCCACCCGCGGGATGAACGGGCATCACGAGGTCGAACGACTCGCCGGCAACACGAAGGCTTCGTGAGGCCACCGGCCGGAGGTCGTCCGCCCGAATCCGGCACCGGGCGCTCGGGTGACTGCGCCAGGCCTGCGATGCCTGACCTGACGCACGGGCGATTGGGCAGGGCTTCGACCAAGCGAGGTAGCGTGTGGCGATGAACGTGATCGATTGGCTGCTCGACGGCGACCCTGCCATCCGCTGGCAGGTGATGCGAGACCTCGGGGACGCCTCCCCCGATGAGGTCGGGGCCGAACGGGCACGGGTCGAGCACGAAGGTTGGGGTGCGCGCATCCTCGCGCTCGAGGATCCCGACGGACTCTGGGAAGGCGGCGCCTGCTTCCCGGCCTCCTACGAGGGCGGCGAAACGGGCCAACCCTGGACCGCGACGATGCACACACTCCAGACGCTTCAGCTTCTTGGCCTCGACCCGGAGTCGGAGTCCGCCCGCAGGGCCATTGCGCTCGTCGCGGAGAACGGGCGCTGGGAGCACGACGGGCAGCGCTACTTCGACGGCGAGGTCGAGCCGTGCATCAATGGCCGGACGATCGAGACGGGGGCGTACTTCGGGGTGGATGTTGCGCCGATCGTCGAGCGGATCCTCGGCGAGGGGCTGGACGACGGTGGCTGGAACTGCGAGGTCGAGAACGGCTCGGTGCGTTCCTCCTTCGACACCACGATCTGCGTGCTCGACGGGCTGCTCGGCTTCGAGCGAGCGACCGGGGGATCCACGGAGGTTCGCGAGGCCAGGTACCGAGGTGAGCGGTACCTGCTCGAGCGCAAC
>JAWOGV010000154.1:0-4862 GCA_046496605.1 Acidimicrobiia bacterium
GTTCTTCGAGAAGGCGCCTGTGATGGCATCACGGTTCGGTACGTGCGTCGAGGATTCGGTCGTCACGTCGTCTCTGGAGGTGTCAGGGTCGCTCACGTGCCGTCCTCGAAGCCGCAAACCGGATCGTCGTGCGTGGCAGGGTACCTCGGTCGTGCACACCAGTCGCAATCGGCCATGGGCGGTCGTTCGGCTCCACGACGCCGAGGGTCGAGTCAGACGTAACCGTTGAACTCGATCGGATACGCGGGGAACGCCCTTGCGAGCTCACCGACCCTCGCGCGTAGCTGGTCGAGTACACCCGGATCGTTTCGCCTGCGGAGGATCTCGACGATGGCGTTGCCGAGGGTGACCATCTGCTCCTGCTTCATCCCTGAGGTTGTGACCGCAGGAGTGCCGATGCGAATACCCGACGTGATGAAGGGCGAACGCGGGTCGAACGGGATCGCATTCCTGTTGAGGGTCACCCCCATCTCATCGAGGAGTGACGCAGCGTCCTTGCCTGTGAGCTCCTCATCGATGGATCTGAGATCCGTGAGGAACATGTGGTTCTCGGTGCCGCCTGACACGACCCTGGCGCCTGCACCGATCATCGCTTCTGCGAGAACCGAGGCGTTGCGGACGATCTGATGCGCGTATTGGGCGAACTCGTCCGATGCTGCCTGTTTGAAGCACAGCGCCTTGCCCGCAATCTGATGGTTGATGGCACCACCCTGTGCGTAGGGGAAGACGCCCTTGTCGATCGCCTTGGCGTGTTCTTCCACGGAGAGGATCAGCCCGCCACGTGGCCCCCTGAGGGCCTTGTGCGTCGTCGCCGTGACGATGTGGGCATGTGGAACGGGTGATGGATGGGCCCCTCCCGCGATGAGCCCGATGATGTGCGCTGCGTCGACGAGGAAGATGGCTCCGACCTCGTCTGCAATCGCCCGGAACGCCGCCCAATCGATGAGCCGGGAGTACGCCGAATACCCGGCAACGATGAGCTTCGGCCTGTGCTCGATCGCCACGGCACGCACCTGGTCGAGATCGATCGTCTCGGTCCCGGGGTCGACTCCGTAGGCGACGAAGTTGAAGAGGTTCCCCGAGAAGTTGACCGGTGAGCCGTGTGTCAGATGGCCACCCTGATCCAGCGCCATGCCGAGGATCGTGTCACCCGGTTCCAGTACGGCGAGGTAGGCGGCCATGTTCGCCTGCGAACCCGAATGTGCCTGCACGTTCGCGTGATCAGCACCGAAGAGCACCTTTGCCCTGTCGATCGCCAGGTTCTCGATCTCGTCGATCACCTCGCAGCCCTCGTAGTAGCGGCGCCCCGGATACCCCTCTGAGTACTTGTTCGCGAGCACGCTTCCGGACGCCTGCATCATCGCGTAGCTCACGAAGTTCTCGGATGCGATCAGCTGGATGTGGCTCCGCTGCCGCTGGGCATCCTTCGCAACGAGTGCAGCGAGTGTCGGATCGGCTGCGGACAGCGGTGTCATGTCGGTCATCGGGGCTCCTGTTGCGGGTCGGTTGTGAATCTAGTGCCCTGTCCAGCATCGCCGTCAACGCGCTGAACGTTGCTGGTCAGGGCATTCGTCAGTCACTGTCTCCTGCCACGCCTGCTCGCACCCTGTCGTAGTAGACGTCAGTGATGGCAATGGCTGGGAACACGGCGAGAGGTACAAGGAGGCCGTACACGGTCGGGTCGATCCGGTAGAGCGCCACCGCCAGGAAGGTGAGCGCGCCGATGGCCGCGACGCGGGCACCGACCCTGATCCGATCATGGGTTGGTTCGAGGCTGAACGCGCCTGCGACACCCGCTGCGACGACAGGCGTCGCAATTGCGAGGGTGTCGGTACCCGTGACCTGGAACCCGATGATGAGGGCGATACCGGTTCCGAGGCCGATGAGCGACGAACGGAACCCGGTCCCGAAGGGGTCGTCGGTTCCCGAGAACCCGGCGAGGGCGTATGAGGCGAACACGAGCCCGAACGCGATGATGACGAACGCGATGATGCGCTCGCTCGAGACCGCGAGAAACCCGAACCACAGCGAGATGGCCCAGACGAGCGTCGCGACGGTCACCGCGAACCACCGGTTCGGGGTCACAGGATGATGGGCCCGTCCCGCAGCACCATCTCGGAAGGCTGGGTCAGGTCCACGAGCGTCGACGGCTTGCCGCCGCCGGGTTCGCCGTGCAGGTAGGTCAGGACCTGACCGGCGAACATCTCTTGGGCCTCGCTGGCGGAGTTCGCAGGCTCCCCTGACGAGACGTTCGCCGACGTGACTGCGAGCGGGCCGGCAAGGCGCAGGAGTTCCAGCGTCACCGGATGGTCGGGGCATCGCAGGGCGATCGTGCGGCGGCGCGTGTCGCCGAGCCATGTCGGTGCCGTGTCCAACCTCGGTACGACGAGCGTCACCGCTCCCGGCCAGTGCCGCTCGGCGAGGTCGAGCGCACGATCCGACATGGCTCCGAGGAGGAGCCCCTGATCGAGGTCTGCCACGAGCAGCGCGATCGGTTTGCCTTCCTCGCGTCCCTTGAGGTCGTACAGCCGCTCCAGGGCTGCCTCGTCATAGGGATCAGCGGCCAATCCGTACACGGTGTCGGTCGGGACACCGATGACCTCACCGCGCTTGATCGCCCGTGCAGCAGCAGAAACATCCACCGGTACCTCCCGTGCTCGAAACCACAACGCTACTCGTCCCGGCGCCGCCCGAACACGAAGCGGTCCTTGCCGTACATGTCGACGAGGATCTGCCCGTCGAGGGTCGCGAACATCGGGGCAACCGAGCGCGCGTGGAACTCCGAAACCTCGCATGCCACCAACCCGCCGGGTGCGAGCCACTGTCGTGCCCCAGCAGCGATCCGTGTCACGATCTCATCCCCCCGTTGACCTGACACGAGTGCGATCACCGGCTCGCGACGAACGTCCACGGACAGGCGCTCGAACTCCGACTCCGCGAGGTACGGCGGGTTCGCGACGAGCAGATCGACCGATCCCTCGATCTCCATGGGCAGGGAGTCGAAGAGGTCACCGAGGTGGTACGAGACGGAGACCCCGTTCGTCTCGGCGTTTGCAGCTGCCACCGCCAAGGCATCGGCCGAGATATCGGTCCCATATACGGATGCCCCTGGGAACGTCGCAGCGAGTGCCACGGCGAGGTTCCCGCTTCCCGTGCACAGGTCGACGATCACGGTCGGCTCGACCACGAGGTCGCGGACCATCGTGAAGAGCTCCTCTGTCTCGGGACGAGGGATGAGCACGCGCTCGTCGACGGCGATCGTGACCGGCCCGAATGGGACGGATCCCTCGAGATACTGGAGGGGCTCCCCCTCGAGCCGTCGGCGTTCGAGATCGGCGAACCTCGCGATCTGGAGGTCGTCGAGCGGAGCACCGATGCTGACGTCGACCATCGGTAGGCCCGTCACCATGGCGAGCAGTCGCTTGGCTTCATGACCGGGGAGGTCGGTTCGTCGGAGGATGTCGGAGGTCGTGTGCACCATCAACCGTCGGAGGCGAGGCTCCGTGCGACATCGTCCGAGATGAGCGCATCGTGGATCTCATCGAGGTCGCCGTCCAACACCGAGGGAAGTGCATGGATCGTGAGACCGATCCGATGGTCGGTGACGCGGTTCTCCTTGAAGTTGTAGGTCCGGATCTTCTCGGATCGCTCACCCGAGCCGACCTGGGACTTGCGAACGGAGGCGCGTTCACCGAGCTGCTCCTGGATCTGGATCTGATACATCCTCGCCCGAAGGACGCGCATCGCCTTGAGCTTGTTCTGTAGCTGTGACTTCTCGTCCTGGCACGACACGACGATGCCGGTCGGCTTGTGCGTGATGCGCACAGCCGAGTCCGTCGTGTTCACGGACTGGCCACCCGGACCCTGGGACCGCATCGTCTCGATGATGAGATCGCTGTCGTTGATGTGGACCTCGACGTCCTCGACCTCGGGCAACACCGCAACGGTGCCGATGGACGTGTGGATGCGTCCCTGTGACTCGGTCCTCGGAACGCGTTGCACGCGGTGCGGTCCTGCCTCGTACTTGAAGCGGGCATAGACATTGCGGCCCTTCACCGCGAACGTCGCCTCCTTGATCCCCCCACCGTCGGTCGGTGAGATGTCGATGGGTTCGATCGCCCAACCGGAACGCTCCGCGAACCGCTCGTACATGCGGTACAGGTCACCTGCCCACAGGGCAGCCTCATCGCCTCCTGCCGCCGACCGGATCTCGACGATGACGTCCTTGTCGTCGTCGGGATCCCTCGGTACGAGGAGCTTTCGGAGCTCGACCTCGAGGGCATCCGCCTCGGCGCCACCACGGTGGGGTCTGCGATCGCCGCCGGGCCGTTCAGCGCTGCTGGTTGTTCTCGAAGAAGTCGAAGTCGACGGCGATGGCGGCGGCGAAGATCACCGCGCGCTGCTCCGGGGTCCACGGGTGGGGGCCGAAGTCGACGCCGAAGTTGTCGGCGTCGGTGAACAGCTCCTTGCCCCAACCGGACCACTTCTTGGCGATCCTCGCGCGCTCGACGCCGCTCGGGTCGAGGACCGGGAAGGTCCAGACCTTGAACAGCCTGCTCTCGATCCGGGCGAACAGCTGACCGCGCGGGCCGATCAGGTCGTACACGCGGTTGAGGAGCGAGAAGCGGCGCTCGATGCGGCCGAGGAGCTGGCCGGCCGGTCCCCGGACCTCCATCGACGAGAAGAGGAAGAAGAAGTCGCGCCGGAACTCGAGCACCGGCTCCTCCTCGGGCGAGAGGACGAGGATCTCGAAGGGCCGGTGGGAACCGGCGAACACTCGCACCAGGGCGGCGGCGAGGCCGCGACCCTGCTCGACGACCCAGCCCACCACCCGCTGACTGGGGTCCCTCACCCGGTACTCG
>JAWOGV010000349.1:0-10810 GCA_046496605.1 Acidimicrobiia bacterium
GCGGGTGCGCTGGTGGCATCCGGGCGCGTGGCTGGCGCTCGTGCGCGCCGTGATGGGGAGGCGCGGATGAAGCTCACCTGGCGGGGTGGGGACGTGGGCCGGCAGGCCACCGCGCAGGCTGAACCGGTCCCCGTACCCCGCGTCGTCGATGATCCGTCGTGCCACCGCATCGATGGAGGCCGCGGTCACGCCGGGGCGAACCGCATCGGTGGCGGATTGCTGGGCATCGCGCACGACGGAGAACACCGTGTCGAACCCATCGGGCGGTTCACCGACGACGAACATGCGCGTCGTGTCGGACGAGTACCCACCCTGGTGCCCTCCGAAGTCGGCGACGACGACGTCTCCGAGGCCGATCGTACGGCCGCCGGGTTCGTGGTGCGGGGATGCACCGTTCGGACCGGACGCGATGATCGCGAAGTCGACCGATTCGTGCCCTGCAGCGATCGTGCGATCGATGAACTCCCTCGATACCTCCCGTTCGGTGCGCCCCGACCACCGAACCGTCGCCATTGCGTCCACGACACCATCGACCGCGCGGGCCGCAGCCCGCAACGCTGCGATCTCGGTGCTCGACTTGATGACCCTCAACCGCGCCATGAGGTCGCCGGCGGGAACCCACGCACGCTCCTCACCGATGTTCTGGAGTGCGAGGGAGAACCTGGTCCACGTCTCGTCGCCGATCGCGACACGCCGCGCCCTCCCGAGGAGCCCATCGACGATGGCGATCGGATCCTCTCCCTCGGACCACGGGTGCAGGTCGAACGTGTCGGGCGCAGTATCCACACGAGGGGCCTCGAGCTCCGGAACAACGAGCACCGGACGGTCCGCGCCGACGGCGACCAGCATGGTGAGCCTCTCGAGGGGCATTGCGTGGTAGCCCGTGAGGTACGGGAGATCGGACCCGACCGAGAGGCACAGCGCATCGACCCCTTCGGCGTCCATCGCCCACCGGGCACGGTCGAGCCGTGCAGCATGGTCGCTCATACCACCGCCTCGAGGGCTTCGCGGGCGTGATAGGAGCTGCGAACGAGGGGTCCGGACTCGACATGCGGAATCCCGAACGCCTCACCGATCTCCTTGTACGCGTCGAACATCGAGGGCTCGACGTACCGCGAGACCATCCGGTGGCGCGCTGTCGGTCTCAGGTACTG
Source organism: Acidimicrobiia bacterium (assembly GCA_046496605.1). Classification (GTDB taxonomy): domain Bacteria; phylum Actinomycetota; class Acidimicrobiia; order Spongiisociales; family UBA5794; genus SZUA-442. The sequence continues at coordinate 1,155 of JAWOGV010000349.1, forward strand.
GCCGATGGTCACGACCTCGACCCCCACCGCTCTGAGATCGGCGAGCGCTCCGACGACTTCATCGTCCGTCTCCCCCATGCCGACGATCAGGCCGGACTTCACGGTGACCGACGGCAGCGCCCACTTCGCCCTCGCGAGGAGGGCGAGCGATCGGGCGTAGTTCGCGGCCGTCCTGATCTCACGCTGGAGCCTCAACACGGTCTCGGTGTTGTGGTTGAGGACGTCGGGCTTTGCTGACATCACGATGTCGAGGGCCCCCCGGTCGCCCTTGAAATCGGGGATGAGGACCTCCACGTCGCACGAAGGGATCCGATCACGGATCTCGTGGATCGTTCGGTGGAAGACGGATGCCCCCCCGTCGGCCAGATCGTCGCGGTTCACCGAGGTGAGGACGGCGTGGGCGAGGCCCATCGCCGCAATCGCATCTGCGGCCCTCGCCGGTTCATCCCAGTCGACCTCGCCGGGTCGTCCGGTGTCGACGTTGCAGAACGAACATGCCCGCGTGCAGACGCTTCCGAGGAGCATGAGGGTCGACGTACCACTCGACCAGCACTCATAGATGTTCGGGCAGCCTGCTTCCTCGCACACGGTGTTGAGCGCGAGCTCGTTGTTGAGTGCCTTGAGTTCCTTGAACCTGGCGTCGGTGAGGTCCACCTTCACCTTCATCCAGGAGGGCTTGTCGGGCTCGCCCTCGATGACGCCGCGAATCATGAGCGGCACGACGCCTCGACCCTGTGGTGTGAAGACACCGGCATCGACGAGCCTGTCGATCTCGAAGGACCGCGTGCCCGCTCCCCTCGAGAAGGCTCCGAGCTGGGTCTCGGTGCCGATGCGGTCAGAGAGGCCGCTGAGACGCGGCACGATCGCGGAGACGACCTCCTCGATGGAGACCCGTCGCCCCGTGAGCTCGCTGAGCGACGTGACGGGTCGGTCGGGTATCCCGCACGGGACGATGTGGCCGAAGTAGGCGACATCGGGATCCACGTTGAGGGCGAACCCGTGCATCGACACTCCCCTGGACACCCGGACGCCGATGGCCGCGACCTTGCCCCGTTCGCTCCAGACACCCGTGTACCCGTCCTCGGACCATGCGGGGACGCCGAAGTCCGCGCAGGTGTCGATGATGGCCGCCTCGATCCTCCGAACATGCCCGACCGCGTCGAAGCCTCCGGAGAGCCGCGGAACGTCGACGATCGGATAACCGACCAGCTGACCCGGCCCGTGGTAGGTGATGTCACCGCCGCGGTCGACATCGTGGAGGGACGCGCCGAGACCTGCGAGTTCCTCCCTCGGGATCCTCAGATGCGACGCGTCGCCATTGCGTCCGATCGTGTAGGTGTGGGGATGCTCGAGGAGCAGCACGTAGTCGTCGTCGGACCGACCCGTCGTCTTGCCCTCCCAGATCGCCCGCTGGAGATCCCATGCCTCCTCGTACTCGACGCGGCCGAGCCAACGGACGCGCAGGGTGGGATCCGTCGCGAAGCTCACGACAGCTCTTGTTCCCAGTCCCATTCCTGGAGGTTCATCCTGATTCGGTCCAGGAACAGGACGGCGGTCGATCCGTCGAACACACGATGGTCCCAACTCAGACCGAGGTACCCGATGTGCCTGATGGCGATCGCATCTGATCCATCGGGGAGCTCCACCACGACAGGCTTCTTGGTCACGGTGTCGGTGCTCAGGATCGCGGCGTTCGGTACGGGGATGATCGGTGCGGACATGAACGAGCCGAAGGGACCGGGGTTCGTGATCGAGAACGAGAAGCCTGCAAGGTCGTCAGGGACGACCTTGCCGTCCCTCGCAGCCATGGCCATGGCGCGGATCGATCGTGCAAGGCCCTTGAGGGTCATGGCGTCGGCGTCCCTGATGTTCACGACGACGAGCCCGTCCTGGTTGAGGTCCACCGCGATGCCGAGGTTCACGGCCCGGTTGAACGTCCAGGTGCCCGCATCGAGCTCGAACCTGGAATTCACGACGGGATAAGCCGAGAGTGCGTCCATGGTCGCCCGTGCGATGAACGGGAGATAGGTCAGCGAGTACCCCTCGGCGGCCTTGAATTCGGATCGGTGGCGCTGGCGGACCCGTTCGACGTTCTCGAAGTCGACCTCGACGCTCGTCCAGACATGGGCCGCCGTGTCCTTCGCATTCCGGAGGTTCGCGGCGATGCGCTGGCGCAGACGGGGGATGTCCCTGACCTCGGAGCCCTGACCACCCGACGCCGGTGCCTGGGGCACCCTGGCAGGCGGTGGGGTGGGAGGAGTCGGTGGGGAGGGCTCGTCGGCCGCAGTCGTTCCACTCGCGGGTGACGCACCTGCCGCGAATGCCTCGACGTCCTTCCTGGTGATGCGACCACCGTCGCCGCTGCCCCTGACCAGGTCGAGGTCGATGCCGTGGTCGGCTGCGAGCTTGCGCACCACGGGCGAAAGGACACCGCGCCGAGGAGCGTCATCGCTGGCGGCGGGCCGTTCCGTGGGGGCGGACACTGCCTCCGCTCGGGCCGGTACCTCCGAAACCTCGGTGACGGCGACCTCGACGACGGATCCTTCTGGCCCTGGCCCCTCGGCCGCTGGTCCCTCGGCCGCGGACGGCCGATCACCTGCGGAAGCCGGTGTCTCCTCGACGGATTGAGACGAGTCCCCGGTGGGGGCACCGTCGGCATCGCCCAGGACGGCGAGGGCCGTGCCCACGGCAACCGTCTCCCCGGCGGCAACGAGGATCTCCGTCAGGATGCCGGACGCTGGTGAAGGAACCTCGGTGTCGACCTTGTCCGTCGAGATCTCGACGATGACCTCGTCCTCTGCGACGTGGTCCCCGACCTGCTTGACCCATTCGAGGATGGTGCCCTCGGTGACGGTCTCGCCGAGTTGGGGCATCGAAATCGTTACCGGCATTTGCCTTCAGCTCCTTGCACGCGGTGCGGTTGGGGAATCAACGTCATCGTCCGTTCAATGGAGGGGTCTCCCCGCTGCAGCGAGGAGGGTCTCACCGACTGCCTCGGAGATCGTGGGGTGCGCGTGGATGAATGCTGCCGCCTCGGAAGGGAGCGCCTCCCAGCCGACCGCGTACATCAGTTCGTGGACCATGTCCCCTGCACCGTGGCCGACGACCGTCGCACCGACGATCGGCCCGTCGACCTGTGATACCACCTTGACAGTGCCCTCGACGGTGCCCTGGATGATGGCTCGGCCGTTGCCCCGCATGCCGTGCTCGACTGCCCGCACATCCATGCCTTCGGCCACGGCGACGGCTTCAGTCCGTCCGACCCAACCGATCTCGGGGTGGGTGTAGACGACCATCGGGATCGCGTTGTAGTCGACAGCTGCGTACCCGCCCGTCGCGATGTGGGTCACGGCGGCGATCCCCTCCGCGAAACCGACATGTGCGAGCTGGGGTGTTCCCGCAACGATGTCCCCCACGGCGTAGACGCCGGGGGCGCTCGTCGCCATCGTCGCGGCGTCAACGGGGATGAATCCGCGTTCCGTGGCGATTCCCACGCTGTCGAGACCGACATCACCCGTGACGGGGGCCCGGCCCACTGCCATCAGCACCACGTCGACGTCGACCGATTCGTCGCCGAAGGGAATCGTCACCGAGGCATCCCCCACCGATGCAGGTCCGACACGGACGCCGAGGTGGACGTCGATCGATCGCTTCCGGAAGACCCGTTGGAGGATCTTGGCCGCCTCCGGCTCCATTCCCGGTACGAGCTGGTCCTCCATCTCGAACAGGTGGACCTTGGTCCCGACCTCGCCGAGGAACGAGGCGAATTCGCATCCGATGACGCCGCCCCCGATGATGGCCACGCTCGCGGGTTGTTCCTCCCAGTCGAGGGCATCGTCGGACGTGACGATGCGCGAGCCGTCGATCTCGTATCCGGGGATCATCGCGGGCGCGGACCCCGTCGCCACGATGATGGCGCGTCCTTCGAGGATGGACGTCACACCGTCGGGAGCGACGACCTCGACCCTCCCCTCGCCCACGATGCGTCCGTGTCCATCGATGATCTCGACGTCACGGGACTTGAGGGTGCCGATGAGACCCTTCACGATCCCCTCGACGACCTTCTGCTTGCGCTCGAGGGCCTTCGGCCACGCGAACTCAGGCTCGGACGTGAGGACGCCGAATTCACCTGCGCCGGCGACCGTCGAGTAGACGCCTCCGCTCTCGATCCATGCCTTTGCCGGGATGCACCCGCGCAGCAGGCAGGTGCCCCCGACCCTGTCCTTTTCGATCAATGCGACCCTGAGCCCGAAGTTGTGGGCGTAGAGGGCAGCTGCGTAGCCGCCGGGACCGCCTCCGATGATGACGATGTCGTACATTGGCCCACCTGCTCGAAACGATTGAACCCTGCAAGGTTAGTCGCAGTCGCCCACCCAAACCCCGGGGTGCGCGTGGACCGTGCCACCGTGCCCGACGGTGGTTCGCCGATCCCTGTTCGGTACGATGCATCCGTGCAGACCCGATACCTCATCCTCGCGTCGCTCGCCACCGGCCTCCTCATCCTCGGCGCGACCGCACTGTGGCTCTCGACCCTGTGAGCGGCCACGCGGTGTCCCGGCCCCCTCTCGTCACGAGCGATGGCGTCTCCCTCGAGGTGATCGTCGACCACGCGCAATCTGCCACCGGGTCTGTGGTCGTCTGCCACCCACATCCCGAGCACGGGGGCACCATGCGCCATCCGATGCTCGTCACGATCATGCGCGAGGCTCTCGAGAGGGGCATCGACGTGATCCGTTTCAACTTCCGCGGCGTTGGGGGGTCCGAGGGCCACCACGGCGGCGGACAGGCGGAGATCCTCGACATCGACGCGGCGGTGGAGTTCGCACATCGCTCCGGCGCGGAACCGCTCGGGATCGTCGGATGGTCCTTCGGCGCCGCAACGGCGCTCGTGTGGCAGGCCGAGATGGGATCCGATCTGTCGTACGTGGGGATCGCACCTCCCGTCGACAGCCCACTCACACCGTCGTTGCCGGCTCCCGGGTCACTGGTGCCCACAACGAGGACGTTCATCATCGGTGACCGCGACCAATTCGTCGATGCGGATGAACTGGCCGACTACGCGGCGTCGATAGCGGCACGCGTCATCCGGTACGAGAGCGCGGACCATTTCTTCCTCATGCGCCACGATCGACTCGCTTCCGACGTCCTGGATGCGATCGTCGGTTCGTGAGTCACTCGTTCACCGACGACGTACGGGCCTGAATCCCCTGTTCCGGGCCTCCGATGGCTCATCCGGTGCGAATGTCTGCACGAGCCTCGCGGCGACGAGGCCCTCCTCATCGATGCGTGCAGCGAGTGCGGAGAACTCCTCGGGATCGTCACAGTCGAAGAATGTCATGTCGTCGCGGGTCCCGATGTACCGGTGATCACCGAAGCGGGCGAGGCGAGCCACGATGCCCTACCCGGACACCGGCTGGACGAGGCGGATCGTGCCCTGTGACACACCGCCGCCCGACGCCTCGATGACGATGTCACCGTCGAGGCCATCGCTCGAGAACTCGATCACCCAGCGTGTCTCGGTCCCTGACGACTCGTCGACCGTGTAGCCGACAGCCGTGAGGTTCGTCTCGAAGTACTCGACCACCTCGGAGATGTTGGCCGGATAGACGATGATGACCTCGGTCACTCCCCTGGTTCGGTCGACCATCGTCGATCCGACCCGCGCCTCGGAAGGGATCGGGAAGCCGTCCGGAACGGTTGCCGGAATCGAGCCGCTACCGAAGACGAGCGGCTCGTCCGAGGCTTCTCCGGGGGTGGATGTCAGGACCGACTCGTCGGGACCCGACTCGGCGGAGCACGCTGCCAGGGCGACCGTGAGGGCGACGATGACGAGCGACATGATCGACAGGGGTTTCATGATGCGCGATTGTATGTTCGGCTTCCGGGTACCGATCCCGGGTCGTGAGGCGCACCCCGTGCGTCAGACGGTCTCGCTGGGGTCCTCGTGCCCGCCATCGGGCGGTTGATCCTCGGCGTCGACGGGATCACCGACGGCCCCGATCGCAAGGAGATACGAGGCCTGGAGGTCAAGCACGGCGTAGATCTGATCCGGCTCGTACCGGTACCCCTCGGCGAGGGCCCGCTCCTGGGCATATGCGGCGGATGCCTGGCCCCCGACGATCGGGACGCCGTCTGCCCTCCACACGTCCGGTTGTTGGAGGTAGTGCATCTCCCATTCGAGGATTCGCCGCACGTCACCACGGGTGAGACCCATCGTATCCTCGCTGAGCCCCTCCCAGATCCACTCGATCGAGTCCTCAACCCCGTAGATCGCTGCGTTCTGGCGCATCCGCTTGGACTCCTGCCAGAACATGGCGATGCCGAACGCGAGGACGACCACCATCACGACGCCGAAGAACAGGGGACCGCTCATGGTCCCAAGCGTAGGGGGAGCCGAGCTATCGCCTGTCGAATGGTAGCTTCTCTCAGGCCGCGGATCCTGGAGGTACGCGATGGCATTCGAGACGATGCGAACCTTCTTTGCACTTGCTGCCCTCGCGGCGAACGCGATCACGATCGCACTCGTCGTGATGGCGATCATCGACCGCCGCGAGGGGCGCCATCCGTTCGAGGTGCTTCGCGGCACGACGATGTGGCTTGCCGGCGCGGTCGCAGCCTTCGCGACGATCGGCAGCCTCTATCTCTCCGAGTCCGTCGGACTCATCCCCTGCAAACTCTGCTGGTACCAGAGAATCGCGATGTACCCGCTCGCGGTGATCCTCCCCATCGCGGCGTTCCGGAAGGACGTGATGGCTCGGCTGCCTGTCGTGGTTCTCGCCACCATCGGTGCTGGAATCGCCGCGTACCACCGTCTGCTCCAGGCCTTCCCGACCCTCGACTCCGGTTCGTGCAGTGCGGTCGGGCCCTCGTGCTCATCGCCGTTGATCAAGGAGTTCGGGTTCGTGACGATCCCGTACATGGCGCTGTCGGCCTTCATCCTGATCATCGCCCTGATGTACGCGGATCGGCGAATTAGCCCGCGAACCGTGCCAAGCTTGCACGCAGCAGGCCGCGACGGTGACCCCGTCACCGACTGAGAACCGACCGCCCCGACCCGATTCGACCCGACACGAGGGAATTGCATGGCTGACACCAAGAACGCCCGCACGACGGCACCGACTGCGCCGCCCCGGAACATGACGGGAATCATCATCGCTCTCGCCGGGGGCCTCGTGGTCGTGCTGCTGATCGCGGCCGTCCTGTTCGGCAACACCGAGGTGGGAGCCGAGTACGGCGACCCGACCGTCGAGGGCCAGGGCCTTCCCATCATGCCGCCGAACCAGACCATCGACGCGACGGCGGCGGGACTCGAGTATCCCTCCGTCACGGGCCAGGACTTCGATGGGTCGACGGTGACGATCGCAAACGACGACGGCCGGGCGAAGGCGATCGCCTTCCTCGCACACTGGTGCCCGTTCTGCCAGCAGGAGGTGCCCCTCGTCCAGGACTGGATCGACACGACGGGAGGGGACCCCGACGTCGACATCTACACTGTCTCGACGTCGATGAACTCCGGGAGGGACAACTTCCCGCCGAGCGCGTGGCTCGAGCGCGAGGGCTGGACGTCCCCCGTCATCCGCGATGACAACGAGAACTCGGTGCTCCTCAACTTCGGTGCGGGAGGCTTCCCGTTCTGGGTCTTCGTCAACTCCGATGGCACGGTGGCCGTGCGCACGGCAGGGCTCCTCGAAACCGCCCAGTTCATCCAGATCCTCGACACACTCGAGTAGCGGCGGCCTGTGACGCCGATGGACGTCCTCCATTCTGCCGCCGCGCTGACCATCGAGCGCATCGTTGCGGGGCCCCTCGGCACCAACGTCCTGCTCGTGACCGATCGATCGACGATGGAGGCGATCATCGTCGACGCCGCAGACGATCCCGATGCGATCCTGTCGATGGCGCATGACGTCGTCGTTCGTGCCATCTACACGACCCATGGCCACTGGGATCACCACCAGGCCGCCGGTCCCGTATCCGATGCGCTCGACGCCATCCCCGTCATGATCCATCCCGCGGACGCCGCCATGATCGACCACCCCACGATCCCCCTCGCTCCGGGTCCACATACCGTCGGGTCGGTGCCGTTCACCGTGGCGCACACCCCCGGCCACACGCCCGGATCCGTGTCTCTCGTCTTCGACGGTGTCGTTGTGACAGGCGACACGCTGTTCCCCGGAGGCCCCGGTGCCACTCGCTTCGATCACAGCTCGTTCAGCCAGATCATCGGGTCGATACGCACCGAGTTGTTCACCCTTCCTGATGCGACCGTGGTGATCCCCGGCCACGGCGCTTCGACGACCATCGGTTCGGAGCGGCCGCACCTGCGAGACTGGGTGGCACGCGGATGGTGAACCGGAGGCAGAGATGGAACTAGGGCTCTTCGTCGAACCACAGGTCGGAGGGAGCTACCGACGGCTCGCGGACCTTGCACGATGGGCGGAGGCACACGGTGTCGATGCCTTCGCTCGATCCGACCACTACCTGAACAGTGACGAGTCGGCCCACGCGACGGACGCCCTCGTCTCGCTCGCCGCCGTGGCGGCCGAGACGACCTCGATTCGGCTCGTGACGCTCGTGTCACCGATCACGTTCCGCCATCCCGCGGTGATGGCGAAGTCCGCAACGACGCTCGATGAGATCTCCGGTGGGCGTTTCACCCTCGGCGTCGGAACAGGATGGATGGAGTCAGAGCACAGTGCCTTCGGCCTCGACCTCCCTCCCCTCGCCGAGCGATTCGATCGACTCGGAGAGGCGCTCGCGTACATTCGAGCGGTGTTCGACGGTGGGGGCAGGCTCGAGGGCACCTACTACCCCCTCGACCTCCACGAGGTCGCGCCTGTCGCGGGTCCCGGACTCGGAATCGTCGTCGGTGGGGGCGGCCCGAAGAAGACACCGACCCTCGCAGGAACCCATGCCGACGAATACAACATGTTCGTCACCGATGGAGAGACCCTCGCGGCACGCCTGGAGGTGATGCGTGGCGCGGCGTCCGACGCAGGGCGCGACGCTGACGACATCCTCGTGTCGTTCGCCGGACCGGCGCTGGTGTTTGCGACCGACAGCGAGTACCGAACTGCGCTCGCCGAGCGATCATCGCGGCGCGACATGACGCCCGAGGCGTACGCGTCGTTCCTGACGGAGCGCTTCGTGCCCCACGGCCTGCCGGAACAGGCACGACACGCCATTGCCAGGATGGCTGATGCCGGCATCGGGCGTTACTACATCCAGGAGTACAAGCCGCTCGACGACATCGACCTCGAGGCCCTCGAGTTGGCGTTCGACGCCCTCTCGTCGCCCTGATCCCGGCGGATCCGTATTACACTCATCACCATGTTGGAAACCTCACCGCCGCCACTTCTCGTCATCGACAACCTCCACGCGTCCGTCGCGGGGACGGAGATCCTCAAGGGCGTCGATCTCACGATCGAACGTGGGGATACCCACGCGATCATGGGACCGAACGGGAGCGGCAAATCGACACTCGCCAACGTGCTCCTCGGCCATCCCCTGTACGAGGTCACGGGGGGCACCATCACCTACAAGGGCGAGGACATCACCGAGGCGCCTCCCGAGGAGCGGGGGCAGGCAGGCATGTTCCTCGGATTCCAGTACCCCGAGGAGATCCCCGGTGTCTCCGTCGTCAACTTCCTTCGCAC
>JAWOGV010000216.1:0-5792 GCA_046496605.1 Acidimicrobiia bacterium
GCCCGACCGACTGCCCGGCCTCGAGATCGGCGAGAAGCTGCTCCCATTCGCCATCCTGCGCAGCCTCTGCCATGAGGACGAGGTTGGCGAGCTGGCTCGCGGGCGCGCCAGCCTCGATCCCTACCAAGACGACGGCGTTCCGGAGGTCCTCGTCGACGACGATGAGTGAGGGCCGGTGTGTGCCGTCGTCGGTCGCCGAATCGAGGATCAGCCATCCGTCACCCCAGCGGGTGACCACGTACGGTTCGCACCACGGCGGCGTTCCCCGCACTTCGGAGACGACGCCATCGCGGAGGAGGGCGAGCCCCCCACCGCACTCGCAGCACCCCGACATCTCCAGGACGTAGTCGCCGGGCTGGCCCGGGATGGGGATGGCGGACGAGAACGCGCCGATCCAGCACTCGCTTTCGGGATCAAGGTCGGTGCCGACCGGCGGCACGTAGATTGCCTCGGCTTCACCGCCGTCGACGGGGAGCATCCACACACCCCGGTGGCCGTCGGTCCCCCACGCGGCCTGGCATTGCTCCATGTAGTCGGCGCCACTGCACGAGATGAGCGCAGCACCGTCGACGGTTCCGGTCAGGTAGCAATCGAGTCCCGGAGGCTCGAAGGTGTCGAGGACCGTGCCGTCGAGGGATCGCACGGCAATGATGTCGCTACTCGACGTGACGAGCAGCCCTTTCTCGATGAATGCCACGAAGCCCGTTTGGGCGGCGGTGCCTTCATGCGTCGTGTCCCCGATCGAGAAGCTCGTCGTGTCACCCGACAGCGAGTGGACGTCCATCTGCCCGCTCTCGTAGAGCACTGCGTACGAGCCGTCGCTGTCGACGAACCGCGGCGCGTGGTAGGACGGGTCTCCCTCGGTGGCGTGGACGACTGCTCCAGTTCGCAGGTCCACGACCTCGATCAGCGAACCACCGGAGGACGTCCACGTCTTGAGGAGGGCGAGCTGGCGGCTCGGGAGCCAACCGAACAGCGTCCGAGGACTCGGATCGAGCTCGGGGGAACGCACCGCATACGAGATGCCATCGGGACTTAGGAGGAAGAGAGCATTCCACCATAGGTCCGCCGCCGCACCCCGATGCTCGGCGACCTCATACTGGTAGAGCACCCACGTTCCCGAGGCGATGTCGTCCCAGGGGATGTCCTCGTAGGGGCGGAAGTCGGGCCACTCGGGATCGACTGAGGGACGCTGGTCGTCGGACTGGACCGTCGTGGTGGTCACGGGTACCGTCATTACAGACGAGCTCGTGGCATCCGGTGCAGTCGTCGATGACGTCGAGACATACGGTGCCGTCGTCGAAGACGTCGAGGCAGTGGCTTCTGTAACGGAGGCGGTGGTCGTCACATCCCCGGCGTCCGAACCTCCTCCGCAGGCGGGCAGCAGCGCGATCCCTGCGACCAACAAGAAACCGATCGGGCGCATCGCGAGCATTCGCATGTCGACCACGCTTTCTCGAACCGCACGCGATCCGAATCGCCCGGCCGCGTCGCGGCTCCCGGTTCTATCGTATTCCTCCGTGAGCCGCACGAACAGATGGTCCCGCTGCGCCATTGCTCGGAGACCATCAGCAGCCCGAAGGATGCGGTCGCCACGGTTCTCCGTCCCTTGACAGCGTTGGCAGCCGGTGAACCCAGTCAGGTGGGAGTCGCAACAGGGATGCCGAGCATGCTGGCACCTCGGGTCATGTGCTCGTCGTACGTGACCAGCGCGGTCAGCTCGTCGCCGAGTTCCAGTGCGGCCGCGATGTGCAGGGCATCAAGGCTCCGCAGCATCATCGGCTCGAGAGTCGCAGCTCGCTCACAGATGTCCGTGGTGAGTTTCAGGAGCGTGAGTGATTCCAGGACCGTGCGCGCCCTGACCATCTGGTCGGGGGCGGCGCGACGGGTTGCCCGGAGCAACTCGGTTCGGAGCAGGTCGCTCGAAACGGCCTCGTCGGCATTGGTACGCAGCCAACGCAGCAACGCCGTCGACCCGGCTTCCGCCACCACGAGCTTCACTGCGGCGGAGGTGTCGAGGTAGAACGCCATCAGGACCGCTCGGAGTCCCTCATCTCGGCGAGTTCGTCAGAGAGCCGGCGACCGTCGCGTCGACGACGAGGTGCGGGAGACAAGTCGGTCAATCTCCGCAGGGCAGGACGTGCCTGGTCGGCTTCGATCAGGGCCTTCAACCGGCTCGTCGTGAGCGGCACCATCAGGGCAACCGCACGACCACGATCCGTGATCGTGACCTTCTCGCCACTGGCCGCGCTCGCGACCACCGCAGATGCATTCTGTTTGAGGGCCCGAATACCAACCTTCGTCATGTTCTACAAGGTAGCACATTTGACTCTCGATCTTGAACCCCCTTCCGGGCGCCGTGACCTGGTCGCACAGAAGCCGAGGAATGGATGACCGGTGTCGCCGAGGGCTTCGATGCATTTCCCGAGGCGACCGAGTGGAACCGCGCCGGGGGATCCGGCGTCATGGTCTGGTTGTTCGTCAACGACGGCTCGGTCACGGAGATCGCTGAACCCGGCCTCGCCGGATAGCTCTCCCTCAAGAACAGGTAGCGGACGTTCAGCTTCCCTCTCTGTCTTTCGCCATGTCCTTGATCCACCTCTGCTTCGCCTCAGCAAACGCCGTCGACGTCGTCGACGTGGCATGGATGCTGTGCTTGAACGTGTTGCCGACCCAGGCGTGGTAGAGACTGATGCCCCACCACACCATGATCGGCCCGCCGAATATCAAGATCACCAACCACTCACTCATTCCGTCGTCTCCTGTCTCTTCTGTTTCCCCGTACGGGGGTCGAACCAACCGTCTCTCAGATGTGTCCAGTACCCGTCTGAGTGCCTGTGAAGGGCATGCCGGAGTAGTCGGAATGGCCTGGTCGACCAGCCGGATGCCACCCGGGGATACCCGATGCACGGCTGATCATCGTCAGCGGCGTGCGGAGGGGATCGCGTCGACCACGGCGTCGGCGATCGCACGCATGCCTTCGGTTGCCGGTGCCTGGATGAACCCGCCTCGGCGGGCCGCGAGCTTGCGGAGAGGATTGTCACGGGTGTTCACGTCGATCAGGCTGGCGCCGGCCCGCTCGGCGATCCCCTCCAGCCTCCCGGCGACGGGGACACCCCCGGAGGTGCCTGCCGTGATGCACAGCGTGGCGTTGGCGACGGCTCGTTGGGCGGTGGCGAACCCGTAGTTCTCCTCCTCGTAGAACTCGTCGAACCACAGCACGTGGGGTCGGGTGAACTTGCCGCACAACGGGCAGACCAGGTGTGCGAGGTGGTCGTCGGTGATCTTGTCGTCGGGACCCCAACCGTCGAAGACGTCAGGGACCGGGAAGATCCCCGAACATCCGTCCATACAGCGCATCCCCTCGAGGTGGCCGTGGAGCTCGATCGTCTCGTGCGGGCGGCTCCCCGCCCGGGGATGAAGCCGGTCGATGTTCTGGGCGATCAGCATGAACCGGCCCTCGAGCATCCTCCCCATCTCCGCGATGGCGTGATGTGCGTCGTTGGGTTGGGCCGCCCTCGCCTCGGTGCGCCGCATCATGTACCACGCCCAGCTCGCCCTCGGGTGCTCGACGAAGAAGGCGGCGGTGGCCCGCATCATCGCCTCCTGGCCGTCGGTGATCCACAGCCCGTTGTCCCCCCGATAGGTGCGGATCCCGGACTCCGCCGACACGCCGGCGCCGGTGACGACCACCACGTTGCCGGGTCGGGCGATCGCATCGGTGATGAGCTTGCGCAGCTCGTCTGTGATGAGGCCCACCGGTGCGGGCGGATGGGTCGAGGTGTGGACGCGGGCCCACATGCGGGCATCGAGGAGGCCGTCCTCGACCGCGAGGAACAGGCGGCGCAGGAGCAGGTGATCGCTCTCGGACAGGCCCTCTGCGGCCCGCTCCTCCAGCCCGTCGAGGAGGCCCGCAGCGGAGGATGCGAACCGTGACGTCGCAGGGAGTGTCGGCAGCAGTGCCCTCACGGCCCTCACCGACTCGGCGTCGATCCGTGCCTCTGGGTCGTAGGTGAACGGATCGGGCGGTGCGGAGGCGACGGTCCGGACCAGCGCCACGAGGTGGGTGACGAGGGCATCGAGCTTGCCGTAGTCGAGCGTGTCGGGCGTGTCGGTGGTGGCGTGGTAGTGCTGATTGCGAAGCGTGTTGTAGAAGAGGAACGGGATTCCGGCGTCCTGGAACCCTGCGTAGTCGCTCGTCTGGTCCCTGAGGTCGATGTCCACCCTGCGGATCGTCAGCCCTTCGACGGGCGCCACGGCATCCATGGCGGCGGCGACCTCGGGGCTCTTCTCGGATCCGAGGACGATCATCGAGCTTGCGATGGCGGGATCGGTGCCGTCGCCGATGGCGTGGCCCACCATGTCGAGGCAGACCATCAGGTCGATCTCTGCCAAGTCGACGGTGGGGTTGGCGACGAAGTGGCGGGAGCCCATCGTGTGTTGCTGGAAGTACGGCGGCTCCTCGGCGTCGAACCCGATGAAGAGGACCGTCCTGTCGAGCCGATCCGCACCGACCAGCTCCCTCGCCACCTCGAGCATGGCCGCCACCGAGGCTGCGTTGTCACTCGCACCGGGATTGATACCGCCGTCGATCGCACAGGCGTCGAAGTGCGCCCCAACGATGATCGTGCGAGGCGATGATCCGGGGATCATGCCGATGACGTTGGCACCGGAGATCTCCGGGATCGCCTGGAGGTAGCCATCCTCCCCCGCCGGCAGGAGGCCGAGGTCCTCGAACGCTGTCTCGACGAAGCGCTGGGCGTTGAGCCCACCGGGAGTGCCGGGGAGGCGGGGAAGGCAGGTATCCGAACAGAGATACTCGACGGTGCCCTGCAGGCTGGGAGAAGCGGTCGCCAGGTCCATCGGTCGAGCGGTACCGGCCGCCCCGGCAGGCTCGGGCGGGTCGGGGAATGCCACGGCGTGATATCGGTCGAGCTTCTGTGTATTCATCATGACACGGAAAGTAGCATATCTCTACTATTTGTGTCAATACCTATTCTCAAGGTAGCGCTCTGGATGTCGAGGGTATAAGATGCGCGCCATGAGTGAGACACCGTCGGTGGGCACGGAGGAGTGGTCATCCGCCCTCGGGCACACGATCAAGGTGCGCCGCACCGATGTCGGGATGAGCCGCCAACAGCTCGCCGATGCCTCGTCGATCTCCTACTCGTACCTGTCGGCCATCGAGAACGGGGCGAAGGCGCCGTCCACCAAGATCTTGCGCGTGATCGCCAACCGCCTCGGCCTCGAGACCAAGGAACTCCTCGCCCTCGTCGATGCCAGGCTCGACCGGGGCGGCGCGACGGACGGTCCCCTCACCGACGAGGTGCTCGACATCATCGAACGCCAGGAGCAACGGTTCCGCGAACGGCTCGAGGCACGGGTCGCCACCCACGGCTCCCCCAGCTCGATCGAGACCCGTCGCCTCCTCATCGCCCTCGCCAACACCCTCGACGACGCCGACCTCGTCACCCTCACCAAGGTCGCCCAGGGCCTGGCGGTGCTGCGCCAATCGCTCAACGGAGAGGCGTGACCGAACCCCGTCCACTCGTGTTGCTCGATGTCGACGGCGTCCTGCACGATCGGGAAGCGAGGGATGCCATCCGGTTTGCCGACGATCAGGAGGCCGTCGCAGTCGAGCGTGACGTCATCTGGGTCACCGCTGGGAGTGTTCGAGTGGCGATCCCACACTCGGTCGCGACCATCGTTCAGGGGCTCGCCGAAGCGACCGAGCTCTGGTGGTGTTCCACCTGGGGTGAACGGGCGAATGACCACCTCGCTCGTGCGCTATC
>JAWOGV010000279.1:0-7173 GCA_046496605.1 Acidimicrobiia bacterium
CGTTGCAACCCGTGATCTGCTCGGTCGCCAGAACCCCCATTGGTCGATTCAACGAGGTCTTCGCCCCCCTCACGGCAATGGATCTGGGCGGCGTCGCGATCGCGGGTGCCCTCGCACGGGCGGGACTCCCCGCTGATCAGGTCGACGAGGTCATCTTCGGACACGTCCTCCAGGCAGGCCAGGGGCAGATCACCTCACGGCAGGCCGCCGTGGCCGGCGGGGTGCCGATGACCGTGCCCTCCGTGACGATCAACAAGGTCTGTCTCTCGGGCATGGCGGCCATCGCCCAGGCATCGAGCCACGTCCGACTCGGCGAGTCGACCTTCGTGGTCGCCGGCGGCATGGAATCCATGACGAACGCACCGTACGTCCTGCCGGGAGCGAGGTCCGGGTACCGCATGGGGGATCAGACGGTCGTGGACGTCATGACCCACGACGGCCTGTGGTGCGCGTTCGACGCCTGCATGATGGGGGATTCATCGGATCGCAAGAACGACGCCCTCGGAATCCGAAGAGCTGATCAGGACGAATGGTCTGCACGCTCCCACGCACGGGCGAGGGTCGCAACGGACTCCGCGATCTTCGAACGTGAGATCGTCCCCGTCACCGTGCCCCAACGACGGGGCGACCCCCTCACGGTCACCGAGGACGGGGGTATTCGTCGCGACGTGACGGTCGAGGCGCTCGGTTCCCTGCGTCCCGCATTCCACGCCGGCGGAACGATCACCGCAGGCAACGCATCCCAGATCTCGGACGGCGCGGCGGCCGTGGTGGTCGCCGACCGGTCGGCGGCCGAGGACGCGGGCCTCGAGATCCTCGCCGAGATCGTCTCATACGGCCAGATCGCCGGACCGGACGCGACGCTGCACGAACGGCCTGCGGAGGCACTCCGCGTCGCTCTCCACCGGGCGTCACTCGAGCCCACCGACCTTGACCTCATCGAGATCAACGAGGCGTTCGCCTCCGTGGCACTGTGGTCGACCCGCATGCTCGGCGTCGACGCCGACAGGGTGAACGTCCATGGCGGCGCCGTTGCCCTCGGACATCCCCTCGGGGCGACGGGTGCGCGTATCGTCGTGACCCTCATCAACGCCCTGAGGGCGACCGGTGGCACACTCGGTGGTGCCGCATTGTGCGGCGGAGGCGGACAAGGCGACGCGTTGATCGTGAGGATGGTGTGACATGAAGGTGGCGAGCTACCTCGAATCCCGGAACCTGGCACTCGAACTCGTCCGTGTGACGGAGGCAGCCGCCATCTCCGCTGCGCGCGAACAGGGACGCGGCGACAAGCATGCCGTCGACCAGGCCGCAGTCGACGCGATGCGCCAGGTCCTCGCCCGAACCGACATCGACGGCGTCGTCGTCATCGGCGAGGGAGAGAAGGACGAGGCGCCGATGCTCTACAACGGGGAACGGGTCGGCAACGGGAACCCGCCGGCGGTCGACGTAGCCGTCGATCCCGTCGACGGCACGCGCCTCACCGCCGAAGGGCGCGAAGGCGCGCTCGCCGTCATCGCCCTTGCCGAACGCGGATCCATGTACGCACCCGGCAGCCTCGTCTACATGGACAAGATCGCCGTCGGTGAAGCGGCCGCAGGCATGATCGACATCGACGCCCCGATCGACCACAACCTCAGGCAGGTCGCCCGTGCCCAGAAGAAGGAGGTCTCGGACGTCACCGCCATCATCCTCGACCGACCCCGGAACGAGGACTACATCCGCCAGGTACGCGAGGCGGGCTCCCGCATCTCGCTGATCGGTGACGGCGACATCCAAGCCGCGATCGCGACGGCGATCCACGGCAACGGCATCGACATCATGCTCGGGATCGGCGGTTCCCCTGAGGCCGTCACGACGGCATGCGCCATGGCTGCGCTGCGCGGCGAGATCCAGTGCAAGCTGTGGCCGAGGGATGAGTCCGAGCGCCAGTACGCGCACGACCACGGCCTCGACCTCGATCAGGTCCTCGGCACCCGGGATCTCGTCGACTCGGACAACACGTTCTTCGCGGCGACGGGGGTGACGAATGGTCCGCTCCTCAAGGGCGTGTGGTTCGGCGGGGTCCACACGACGACGCACTCGGTGATCATGCGCTCGAAGTCGGGGACCGTGCGGTTCATCGAGGCCGACCACCGGGTCGAGTGGGTCGAGGGCGCCATCAAGCCGTAGGAACACGCACGACGATCACCGCAGAAGCGGCACGCCATGTCAGGAGGACAGGAAATGGGAACCAATACGGATGTCACCGACTCGCTGGAGGTTCTGCTCGCCGACAGCTACACGCTCTATGTCAAGACGCATGGCTACCACTGGAACGTGACGGGGCCGATGTTCAACTCGCTCCACCTCATGTTCGAGAACCAGTACACGGAACTCGCCGCTGCGGTCGATGAGATCGCCGAGCGCATCAGGACCCTCGGACCGCCAGCGCCGGGGAGCTATGCCCAGTTCGCCAAGCTCACGTCCGTCGAGGAGGACACGACCGTCCCGAAGGCGCTCGACATGGTTCGTGCCCTTGCGGACGACCACGGGAAGGTCGCGGCATCCGCTCGGGCCGTCGTCAAGGCCGCGGAGGCCGCCGGTGACGATGCAACGGTCGACCTGGGCGTTCGCCGCATCGATGTCCACGAGAAGACCGCGTGGATGCTCCGGAGCCACCTCGAGTAGCTCGCAGGTGCATCACGGGCGGACAGGAGGGGCAAGGTGACGGGGCGATACGTCGCGGCCGCGGTGTTCGACATCGGTGGGGTCCTCGTCGACTGGAACCCGCGCCACCTCTTCAATCGGCTCATCGCAGACCCCGAAGAGCGCGAGTGGTTCGTGACGACCGTCGTGAGCGCGGAATGGAACCATGCGATGGATGCGGGACGCTCCGTCGACGAGTCGATCGCGACCCTCTCGGACCGGTTCCCGGATCAGAGGCACCTGATCGAGGCGTGGTGGACGCAATGGCCGGAAATGCTCGGTGACGAGGTACCCGGGACGAGGGCGATCGCAGAGACGCTGAAGGACTCGGGTCTGCCCCTGTACGCGCTCACGAACTGGTCGGCCGAGACGTGGCCTCACGGCGTCGGCAAGTTCCCATTCCTCGGGGAGCTCTTCGATGGCATCGTCGTGTCGGGACGCGAGGGCGTGGCCAAACCGGATCCGCAGATCTTCCGGATCCTGATCGATCGATTCGATCTCGATCCGGTGACCACCTTCTATGTCGACGATCTCCCGGCGAACGTCTCCGTGGCTGCGGAGTTGGGGTTCGTCGCCCACCGGTTCACCTCAGCGGTCGACCTCGTTCGAGCTCTCGAGTCCGTGACGCGGTAGGTACCGCGCTAGATGTCGCGCCGACCGGACAACGCACGCCCCAGCGTGATCTCGTCGGCGTAGTCGATGTCACCGCCGACGGGGAGTCCGGACGCCAGGCGCGAGACACGGACACCGAGCGGCTTGAGCAACCGCGACAGGTACAGCGCGGTCGTGTCGCCCTCGACGGTCGGATTCGTCGCAGCGATGACCTCCACGATTCCCTCCGTCTCGACCCGGCCGATGAGCTCGCGCATGCGCAGTGATTCGGGACCGATCCCGGCGATGGGCGAGATCGCCCCACCGAGGACGTGGTATCTCCCCTTGAACTCCTGGGTCCGCTCGATCACGGGGATGTCCTGGGCGCGTTCGACGACGCACACGATCGTGTGGTCACGACGAGTGTCGACGCATATGCCGCACTCGGTCTCTGCGGTCACGTTGAAGCACCTGTCGCACAGTCGCACCAAGGCCCTCATGTCGATGATCGCCTCGGCGAGCCGACGGGCATCGGCCTCCTCGGCATTCAGGAGGTGGAAGGCAAGACGCTGCGCGCTCTTCTGGCCGACACCCGGAAGCCGGGAGAGCTCGTCGATGAGTCGTTGAACCGGCGGTTCGAACATCAACCGAGCATTCCGCCGAGATCAACGTCACCTGTGAGGCCACCTGCGAGGCCACCGAGAGAACTCTCCGCATCGGTGCTCATCGCGGCGAGGGCCTGGTTCACGGCGGCGACCACGAGATCGCCCACGAGCTCGGGGTCGTCGGGATCGAGGACGTCCTTGTCGAACGAGACGGACACGAGCTCGCCCGATCCCCTGACCACTGCCTTCACGACGCCGCCTCCGGCGGTTCCCTCATATGTCTTGTCGGCCAGCTGCTGTTGGGCAGCCAGCATCTGCTGCTGCATCTGTTGCGCCTGCTGCATCAGCTGGCGCATGTCTTTCGGCATTCGGGACATGGTGGCAGGGTAGCGGCACTCCAGGGGATCGCCTCGACGATGACGCATTCCGGGTCCGACATCTCGTCGCAGTTCCGCTGATTCGTGCGTCATCCGTCTCGGCTACCGTCATGGGCGTGCAGTATCAGGCGCTCTACCGGAAGTACCGGCCGCAACGATTCGACGAGGTCGTGGGGCAGGATCACGTGGTCACGACCCTCGCCAGGGAGGTCGTCGAGGACAAGGTCGCCCACGCGTACCTGTTCACGGGACCGCGCGGGACCGGCAAGACCACCTCTGCGCGGCTCCTCGCGAAGTCGCTCAACTGCCCCAATCGTGCGGCCGACGGCGAGCCGTGCAACACCTGCCCATCATGTGTGGGGATCACCGAAGGCACGTCGTTCGATGTGATCGAACTCGACGCCGCGTCCCACAACAAGGTGGAGGACGTGCGCGAGATCAGGGCGAACGTCTCGACCGTGGCCGCCGCGGCGGGTGCGAAGCGCGTGTACATCCTCGACGAGGCACACATGCTGTCGCGCGCAGCAGGCAATGCGCTGCTCAAGACGCTCGAGGAACCCCCCGAACACGTCGTGTTCGTCCTCGCCACCACCGAGCCGTACAAGGTGCTCGACACGATCAGGTCCCGGTCCCAACGGTTCGACTTCCTCCCCGTGGCGACGGAGACGCTGATCGACTACCTGGCGGAGATCGCCGGTCGTGAACGGTTCAGCTACGACCATGCGGCCCTGAATGCCATCACCTCGCACTCGGGCGGCTCGGTCCGCGATGCCATGAGCCTCCTCGAGCAGGTCGCTGCACTCGGCGCAGGCTCCGTGACATCCGAGGGGATCGAGCGTGCGCTCGGCCTCGCCGACCGCACGAGTTTCCGGCAGCTCGCCGAGGCGATCATCGCGAACGATGCAGCAGCGGGCCTCACGCTGATCGCATCCCTCGCCAGGCGCGGCACGGACCTCCGCCGATTCATCGCCGACGCGATCGCCTACTTCCGGGGCGTGTTCCTCACCCAGTACGCAGGGAATGTGGACGAGATCGTCGACGCGTCGAAAGAGACGATGGCCGAGTGGAGCTCCGTGGCATCGACGATCTCGAGCCCCGAGGTGCTCCGCTCGATCGACGAGTTGTCGGACGCACTCGTGCACATGCGCGACGGGCGGGAGGAACGCCTCGTCGTCGAGCTCACCGTCCTTCGTCTCACCAGGCCCGAGGTGTCCCCGGACGTCGAATCGCTCTCCGCCCGCCTGTCGAGCACGGAGCGGGCCGTCAGGGAGCTCCAACGCGCAGGGCCGGCCCCTCATCGGGAGGCACCACCAGCAGAGGCGCACGCGGACGAGCCGCTCGATCCGGCTCGACCCTTCGCCGACGTCGAACCGACCGGCTCCTCGGCCGGGGAGATGCATCGCGCGCCTGATCCCGGCCCGACGACGGCAGCCGTCGCGCCGTCCGACACAGCGGCGCCGGACGGCGCCGGGACGGACGCACCAGACCGTGACTCGGGTTCGGAGCCGAGGATGCCCATCGAGGCGAGCACGTTCACGCTCGCCGACTTCGAACGGATCTGGCCGTCGGTCGTCGCCTACGTGCGAACGGACGTCGGCCCTCGAAGGCACGCCCTCCTGCGGGAGGCGACGCCGGTTGCCGTCGATCGTGGATCCGTCACGTTCGAGGTCGATGCCCACATGCACTTCCACCTCGAGCAGCTGAAGTCGGACACGGAGCTCTCCGACGCGATGGCGCGGGCCGCATCCGATCAGCTCGGAGCACCGGTGAGGATCGTGTACCGCTCCGCCGTCGACCCGGGCCCTGTCACCGAGTCCACTCCCGATCGGGCTCCCGACATCGACGACCTCTTCGAGGCCGGCGAGTCCGATGACTCGGATCCGACGCGCACGATGGTCGACATCCTCGGCGCCGAGGTCATCAGCGACACGTCGAAGGATTGAGCGTCGTGCGGCTCGGAATCGACCTCGACGGTGTGGTGGCGGACTTCAACACCGGTTGGATGGCCCTCTACAACGAGCGCTATGGAACCCATCTGCATCCCGACATGGTGACGACATGGGATGCAATGGTCCCGCTCACGCATTTCTCGTCCGTCGACGAGTTCTGGGAATGGGCCCGCAACGATGGTGGGCCCGGCCTCTTTCGCAACCTCCCGGCCTTCCCCGAGGCCGTCGAGACACTCAGCCGACTCTCCACCACACACGAGATCGTGATCCTCACGACGAAGCCGCCGTGGGCGATTCCGGAGACCTACGCGTGGATCGCCGAGCACGAGATCCCGACACGAGAGGTCCACATCACCGAGGAGAAGTGGCGCGTCGAGTGTGACGTGTACCTCGACGACGGCCCCCACAACCTCGAGTCGCTCGTCCGTGAACGGCCCGACAGGACGGTCTGCAGGTTCGTCCGACCGTGGAACGGACCCGTGGTCGGAGCCCACGACATCGATGGCTGGCACCACTTCGAGACGATCGTCGAGCGCCGGTTCTGCTGACCGGACCCGCGGTCCCGACCACGTGTAGGATCGGGCCCGGTGGGCGGTGCCGACCGGGCGACCGTTCCTGAGGGAGGAAACACATGCGGAAACGAAACATCGTCTCGTTGCTCGTCGCAATGGTCCTCGTCCTCGCGGCGTGTGCCTCGACGGGCTCGGACGAAACCACGACGACAACGGCGGTCGGAACCGACGAAACCACGACGACAACGGCCAACGGAACGGACGAAACCACGACGACAACGGAGGCCGACCCGACAGCTGATTGGCACGAGAAGGTCATCTACGGCTTCATCCCGTCCGAACAGGCGGAAACCCTCGGTGACACGATCCAACCGTACATGGAGTACCTGTCAGCAGAACTCGGCATCGAGGTCGAAGGTGTGGTGACACAGGACTACAACGGCCTCGTCGTCGC